>JANJUN010000010.1 GCA_024710565.1 Candidatus Altimarinota bacterium
ATTTTTTCATCAATTTGTATGTTTGAAAAACTATCCAAGATATTTCAAAAATTATCTTCTAAACTTCCAGAATAACTTATATTTATATCTGGAGCTGTTCCAGAAATTCAAGAAATATCAAAAGTTATTTTATTTGCTACTAAACTTGAATTTGATACAGTTCAAGAATTTACACTCAATCAAGTTAAACTTCAACTTAAACTTTCACTAAAAGTAAGTTCTATTTTATCAGCAACATAATTTGAATCACTATCTTTTATAATAGATGAAACTAAAACTGGTTTTGCTTTATCAATCAAATTTATAGCACTTCATAAACTTCAAGCTTCATTATTTGAACTATCTTTCCAATTTGGATTTGAACTAAATCACAAAGTATATCCATTACTATCAGTATTAACACTTGATAAATTTAGGTTTAATATTGCTTTATTTAAAGAAGTTGAAACTGAAGAAATAGTGAGTCCATTATTTAAAATAAACGCTGTTGTATCTGTAGTAGAAGAAATATTTTCTGAAAAAGTTGCTTCTATTTTATTAAAAATTCACGAATTATTAGCAGATATTTCTGCGCTTAGTATTCTAGGACTTGCTGTGTCTAGAGAAGAAATATTTGAAATACTTTCTAAATTCTTTCAGGCTGCATCTGTTAAACTTCACTTTGTATAACTTAAAGTTGGAGTAGTAGAAGTATCTCAAGTATCAGCAAATTTTAGTATAAATATATTATCATTTGCACTATTTCCTGTTTCCCAAGAAGTTGGAGTTGGAGTTCCAATTCCAGAAATACTATAATCTCATAAAACTATAGTGTTATCTAAAATATTTTCACTCATAGTTACTTTTAAACCATCAATTTGTCCATTTGCTGACATATCCATAGTTTCTAGTGTAGAAATTTGAGGTGGTGTAGAATCTACAAAAATAGGTGTTGAAGCAATAGTATTTGATATATTTCCTAAAACATCGTAAGCTGAAATAATAATCGTTATACTATCATCTATTTCAGGCAAATTAAAACTATAACTTCCATCATTTTCAGTATTTCAAGCAATAACACTAAATACTCAATCATCATTGTATTCAAGTTTTACATGAGAAAAACTTGCTCATGAACTAGTCATTTTTACAGGGTTCCAGGTAATATCAAAATTACTTCCTCCAGCATAAAATCCACTTGGAGTAAAGGTAAAAATATCATTTGTAATAACTGGTCCTGTTTTATCTAAAACAGTATTTATACTTCCAGAAGAAGTGTTATTTACTTTATAAGATTTATCATAAGCATAAACTATCACTTCATAATTTTGTCAGTCACTATCAGTTCAAGGAACAGTAAAATCATAATTCCAATTTGCATAATTATTAGAAGTATTGGTTGTTAAAATTTGCTCTGATCAAACCCAAGTACTTCCATTCCAAAAATCAGTTCATTTTTTAATTGAAATTTTTACAGAAGATAGTCAAGCTCAAGTATCACTTCCCGTTCCAGAAATATGTATACTTCCAGAAAAATAAGAATTATCTTGATTTGATATAGTAAGATTTGGATTTATTGTATCTGATATATATTGTCTTGGAGTTGTTGAAAGTTCATTTCAAGCTTTATCTACCACTTTTAAAGTAAAATCATAATTTTCCCCATTAACAATGGTAGGATTTATAAGTTCGTTTAAATTATAAGAAATACTATCAATATTATCTTGTAATACATTCCAAACTAATACTCAAGTGTAAGCATTTCCATCCCAATAATTATTATTTGAATTCCTTTTAAAACTATAATAAATTTTATCAATTTTTATATTATCTCAAGCAGTTGCAAGAGCTTCAAATCATCAAGCATTTATGTAAGCTCCGTTTGGGGGAGTTCATGTTGTTATAGATAAAGTTGGGTTTTGACTATCAATAGTAAAAATACCACTTTCCACATAACTTGATTCATTTCAAACATTATCACGAGCTTTTATTCTGAGTTTTGCTTGATTTCAATTTATATTTGGAATAGTCCAAGTATAACTTCAAGAATTTGCAATAGAATTTGAAATAACATTCCAATTACTTCCATTATTTGTTGAATATTCTAAAGTAATAGGATTTGCAGGAAGTGTTTCATTATCAGTAATATTTGCATCATTCCAAGTAATATTGTAAGCCGTATTTCATTTAATATAATTTCAAGAAATAGGAGTAATAAAAACTGGAGTTGTTATAGTTGGATTTGATTTATCTAAAGAAAATATTTGACTTTCTGTTATAGATGTATTTCCTGATTTATCAATTGCAGTAATTTTTATTTTATAATTATTCCCTGTTGTTAAAGCTCAAATATTCCAATTATATGGTGAAATATTTGCTCAAGAATAAATAAAATTATAATCCGTTCCTCCATTTGAAGAATACTCTAATTTTATATAATTGAGATTATTATCACTGATTCCACTCCAAGCTATATTTAAGCTATTTCATCCATACGTTTGGTTTATTGGTGAAGAAATAGTTCAAGTCGTTGGAGAAGTATTATCAACTGTAATAGAAGCTAATTTTTCAACTATATTTATTTCAGAAATATTAGAAACTATCAGTTTTACTTGTCTTACTAGTTCAGAAACTACTCAAGCAAATCAAACTATAAAACTATACGTCACTTTTCCTCATACATAACTACAACTTACTCCAGAAACTGGTGCAGAACATAAAACTCAACTGTGACTTGCATTTCAGCTAAGAGAAGATAAATCTGCTTTAATTTTTGTAATGTCCGTATTTGTTAAATCAGCCGTTATTTCAATAGTATTTCAAGACTTTGTAAAAGTTGTTGAGTTATTATTTGTATCCGTAATTTTTTGATTATCAATGGTTGGTATTGTAGTATCAACTAAAAAACTATCACAACTAGAAGTAGTTCCTATATTTCACATATTATCAACTCCGTACACATTCCAAGAATACGTTCCATTTGATAAACTATTTGTAGCTTTTGAATTTGTAGCAGAAGTCAAAGTTTGACTTGCAACTCAAGAACAATTTGAATTATTAAAAATTCTCAAAATATATTCTTTTACTCCAGAACCATTTCAAGAATCATCAGTAGAATCACTCCAAGAAAGTGTTGGAGTTTGACTTGATGTATTTGGAGCATCAGTTAAAGTTGAAGCTGCTGGTCAAACATTATCAAACTTTAGAGAAATAGCACTACTGGTAACACTATTTCCTGCTAAATCTTGACCAATAAGTTTCACATCATACGTAGTTCCTGAAACCAGTCATATAGCTACTAGATCAACATCTTGTATGTGAGTTCCAGAAAGTAATTTTTCACTATCAAGAATTCCTCTTGATTTTTGAATTGATGGATTTCACGATACTCTATCAAAAATGATTCTCGTACTTGCTCACGACTTCATTGACTCTCTAAAAGTAAATCATACATCAATACTTCAAGAGAAAAAATTATTGTATAGTGAAGGTGTCGTATTTGAAAATCCGGTTACTGTTGGAGCTTGTCCATCAGTAATAGCAAGTGATCCAGATGAAAAATAATTATTGTATCATCCACCGGCACTTCTGATAGCTCAAGTAAGCATAATGATATTACTTCAAACGGCTCAAAGATGGTTTAAATCTGGAATAGTAAGATTTATTTTTGATCCATTTATACTTGCTACAGAAACTGGAGTTAAAGTAGTGGAATTATACACATAACTTATAAAAGCCCCCGAATGGTTTGAAAGATCACTATCCAGTGTGGTATCGGTTGTAAGTTCTAAATTGGTATTGGTGGTAAATTTTGCTGAAAGAATTTTTGCATTTTGAACGATATCTGAAGTAAGTGTTGCTGCTGAAGAACATCATACTTCTCAATATGAAAGATCTTTTCAGCGAATAAGAACACACGCTTTATAACTTCCTCATGATACCAAGTTAGAAAGAGTAGAATCTTTTAAAATACTCGAAGTCCCAGTAAAATTTTCGACATCTTGGTCTTTTACAAACCCGATATAGTTATTTCCATGTGTTTGAATATCAAAATCAATATTAGCGGGAAGAAGATATATATAATAGGATGAAAAACTCGACATATCGTCAGTAGGTTTTGTCCAAGAAACAGTAATATCTCTTCCATCAAGACCATTATAGTCCAGATCAAAATCTCAAAAAATTCCAATTTTTGATTGCATACTCGCAACTGGAATCACTTTATTTATACTCCCTGTTTTATAGGATATATTAGAAGCTTCATCTTTACAAAACACATGAAAAATATTTTGCCCACTTTGTAAGTACGTATTTAAAATAGGATAGGTATTTACTGTATTTGCACTGGTTTGTGTCCAACTCAGCGTTCCAGTTCCCGTTCAAAGAGTACTTCCTCAGAGTAATTCTCACGCAAAATATCCATTTTCTCAACAAGAAAAAGTTGCCTCAGTATCATTAAGTCAAACATTAGCTATATATCCTGGATTTGATATTTCTCAAGCAAGTGTATCTTTCGTAATGGTTCTTGAAAGTGTTCCTATATATCCTTCTTTTTCTAAGCACACATACACCGTGTTACCTCCTTCAACCATATCTTCAACATCTACTTGAAATGTCTTTTGAGTATTTTCAGTATAATTTTCCCAAGCAAGTAATTCAACTCCAGATTCACAAGAAGTATCTCATCATACGACTGCTTTTATACTTCCACTAAAAGAAGAAGACACTGTTAAAAGAGCCGTTTGTTTTTCTGGTCATCAAATAAGACTTTCACTCAAAGAAACAAAATCTATAACAGGGGTCAAGCTTTCTACAACTTTGAGAGTAATAGAAGTTTTTTTATCTTCATTTCAAAACCTAGTATCACTCGCATCATTTTGATTTCCATCAATATCAATGGCTGTAAAATATTCTTTTACAAAAGTATAATCCCCGAGATCTACACTTGTTGTAATTCCTGTTTTTTTAAAAAGTGCTGTTTTTTCATCTGCCTCACAAGATATATATGAAAGTGTTTCTGAGCTTCACAATCATAATTGAGACAAATTAGCTTGTATATTACCTCCAGCTATATTTTCACACCCATTATAATCCTTCACCTTTACTATCAAATTGACTGGTTCTGAATGAAGTCCCTGAACTTGATCAACGGTTTGACTTCCATCTGATTTCTCAAAATAATAATCAAGAATATGTGGTTTTACATTCACATAGATAAAAGTTTCTTTTGTATCCGAAATATAGGCTCCATTATTTGCACTAAAATGATTTCTAAGCACATTTTCATAAACTCCCCAATTTTTAGGAAATTTCAAAATCATTCTTCTCATTTGAAAAGTATCATTTGGAAGGAGATCATTTGATGGTGATAATACACGAGAATAATTAGGAATGCTTGGAGGATAAAATTCATCTAAAGAGATACTTCATTGTAAAAAATTCCCATTACGAGCTGGAAAGGCTCTTGGGGTTTCACTACGATAGACAATTCCATTGGGAAAATCTGTGTGATAGGTGATATTCGATAAAGTATCTGGAGTATCATTGGTAACCGTTGTTTCGAACCAAAAAAATACATCTGGAGAAAGTGAAAGCTCCGTTTGTTGATTGGTTCCTCATGATATATCAAGAGAAACTCTTTGTTCTATAGGTAAAAATGAAGATGCGTGCACAAAAAAATGATATCCAAAAAATTGTGAAAAACAAAAAACAAATAATGTAAAAATAGCTCTATATTTCATATTTTTTTAGTTATATTTTTAATACATTATTTGTTTTTATTTGAAAATCAAATTTATTAGTCTGGGAGTCCAGAAACAGTTACCGTGTAACTTACCGTATTTTCAAGTCAAGCTGCATCTGTGAGTCTTAATTGAAGGGTAATTGATCCTGTTTCAGTTGGTGCTGTAGTATTTACTGATACACTATTTACAAGAGTCCATTGATCAGAAACTCAAAATACTGCTCATCCAGCAAGTACTTCTACTAAAACTGGTTCGCTAAAAGTAATAGTTCATGAAATATTTCCTGAAGGAGATACTGAAATTGGTAGCGTACTTGACGCTGTCGGTGGAGTAGTGTCAATCGTATATCCACTTAAATCTGGTGTCACAGATACGGTATTTCCAGCATCATCAGAAAAAGTATAACTCACGCTTGCGGTACTACTAACGGTTCTTTCATATATCCCCCATCCAGCATCTGTCCATCATGATGGAGCATCTCATGGAGTTGATTGAGTTTGATCAGTTCATCAGCTTCATATTCATGATAAGGTAACTCTAATCGTTACTGGTCCATTTGCAACCGGTTGATTTACCGTATATCCTGCTGTTGGCGCAACATTATCAAAGAAAAGACCATCAACTACTGAGTTACTTACATTCCCTTGAGCATCCTTTGCCCAAACATATACTCTATTAACTCATTGATTTGAAAGAGTAACATTTGAAAGTGATGAAACCCATCCAGCAGCTCATGCAGAAGGAGCCGAAGGTGCAGGAGTATCATATCCATAAACTACCTGTGCGTAATACCCAGTAATTCATACATTATCACTACCACTTACGGAAACTGAAACAGAAGCATTTCTAGTAAATTCTTGTCCTCCATTTACCGTAATAGAAGATAACACTGGTAATTCATTATCAACAGCTGCATTTACCGTTAATGTATAAGTATCACTGTCCGCTGTAAATCATGGAGCTGCTGCTTGATTAGCTGTTATGGTTGCACTTCATGCTCATACTATCGTTACCGCTCATGTACTTGGATTTACTGTCGCTACTGCCGTATTACTTGAACTATACGTCACTGCTCATGGGGAGTTTGTTGAGAATGTATTCGTAAATGATACATCTGTGGTTAATTTCGTCACACTTCCACTTGCAAAGCTTG
This sequence comes from Candidatus Altimarinota bacterium, assembly GCA_024710565.1. Lineage (GTDB taxonomy): Bacteria > Patescibacteriota > Gracilibacteria > BD1-5 > UBA6164 > UBA7396. Next base: position 6,877 of record JANJUN010000010.1, read on the forward strand.
AGGTCGGAAGAACTGCTGCTGCATTTACCGTTAATGTATAAGTATCACTGTCCGCTGTAAATCATGGAGCTGCTGCTTGATTAGCTGTTATGGTTGCACTTCATGCTCATACTATCGTTACTGCTCATGTACTTGGATTTACCGTTGCTACTGCCGTATTACTTGAAGTATACGTCACTGCTCATGGGGAGTTTGTTGAGAATGTATTCGTAAATGATGCATCTGTGGTTAATTTCGTCACACTTCCACTTGCAAAGCTTGAGGTCGGAAGTACTGGACCTACCACTACAGTATTTACTGTTAAACTATAACTATCACTATCCGCTGTAAATCATGGAGCTGCTGCTTGATTGGCTGTTATGGTTGCACTTCATGCTCATACTATCGTTACCGCTCATGTACTTGGATTTACTGTCGCTACTGCCGTATTGCTTGAACTATACGTCACTGCTCATGGGGAGTTTGTTGAGAATGTATTCGTAAATGATGCATCTGTGGTTAATTTCGTCACACTTCCACTTGCAAAACCTGAGGTCGGAAGTACTGCTTGTATTTCTTGTAATCCTTTTATAGCTCATTCTAAAACTCAAAGAGCATTATTTACCTCTTCTTGAGAAGAATTAAGATTTCATAATGTAGTTTGAGAAAGAATAATAGCTTGTTTTAAATTTACAAGAGATTCATGAGTATATTTTCAAGCTCCTGCATTATATATATTTTGAGCTTCTTGTATCTTCGATGTTAAGAGAGAAAAATCTGCTCTTTGTTTTAATTCTTTTATAGATAACTCTAAAATCCCTCCAGCTTGATCAACATCTTTCTGAGTTGCGGTAGTACTATCCCTAGTAGCAATAGCTTGTTGTAAAGCTTCCATAAATTTTTTCCAGCTATTTGGAGTATAATCTTGTTCCTTTTTTCACTGAGCTTGAGAAATAATAATATTCAAGTTTGTCTTATCAATACCTCAAACATCTTCAACAATAACATTTGAAATAATCACTGACCCAGGTTTTACCTCAAGAGTAACGTTAATCTGCCCACCTTGTACTTTTGAGAGATTTATATTATAGGTATCTATGGTTCCTCTTGCAGGTTGTTGAAAATTTCTTGGTTTAATAATAAATGAGTCTCATACGAGTTGAAATTCTCATACATTAGAAAATACTCATCCATTTTTCATGATTCTATTTACTGATGAAATTTTATAATCAAGTCTCATTTCTCATTGATCATTTATGATTTCAAGACTATCTGGAACTTTAGTTTTATCGATTTCAAGAATCTTTACACTTTTTTGATCTACTATATGAATCGTATTTCCATGTCTAAAAGATCTATTTTGAGAAATTACATCAGAAACGATACGAGATGCTTTTGTAGATTGATACAATCCTGTATTTGGTTTATTTAAATTTGCAGATGGAGTATCACTTTTTACTTTACTTTGTGCTTTTTCTCAAAGTGGAATAGTATATTGTACTCATACATAGGTATCATTGAGAGTCCCATTATTTCATTGAGTATGACGTACTACAACTCATACTCTTGAACCTCCTTCTAAATTTTTTGAAAGCCCGAGTTCTATATCGGTAGAAGCAACCCCGGTTCTCAGATTGATATTTCCTTCCATTCCAGATCAAAAATTATGAGAATACCCAATTACTCCTCAAAGTTGAGTACGAGTTTTTTGAGCCGAATATTTTGTATCATGATGAAGCGATTCATAATTCAATCATAAAGTCAGTTTTCCATTTTTAGAAACATCAAAATTAAGTTTTGCTTGTACTCATTTTTTTTCTCAACCTGCAATATTTCTAAAGTTGTCATAAATAGCAAAGACAGTTTCATTACTTACGGTATATTCTTTATTAGCTAATTCATAACTTTGTGCTTTGGTAATATATCCTGAAAGTTCTAATGATTTTACCATACTTTCAGTAAAGTAGAGTTTTAATGTCGTTCCAGCACTATTTTGTCTCACCATTTGCTCCACTTCTCCACTTGAAAATTGAAACTTATTTTTTACTCATAAATGTTCTCCTGAAAACATCAAAACTCCATTTTCAAACCCGAATCATAAGGTACCAAGAAGTCTTTGTAGATTAGGACCTACTTCAGCATTGATGGCAATAGCTGTATTTTTTGTGAGCTCACTCCCTATTCATAAATCAGCCGTAACTGATTTCCCATATCTCCCTATATTAGCAGAAACTAAAGTGCTTGAAGAAATTTTTCACTCAATTCCAGTTCCAGAACGATTTTGTCTAAAGTCCCCTCCTCAAGATACTTCTTGTTTTTTAAAATCAAATTCTGTTCAAATAGGCCTATTATCAGGTACATATGTATCCTCTTGAATATCTTCAATATTTCCAATGGTATACAATAGCTTATTTCCGCTATAAACATTTACATTTCCATTTGGCATTTTTTCTAACATAAACCTCCCTGAAAAAGTACCGACATTCATTAGGGTTCCAGCTGGTTTTTCTTTTATAACCTGTACTTCCTTTAAAACATCAGAAGGAATATCTATACTATCCTGCGCTTGTGCTCAAGTAGCACTAAGGGCTGTAGCAACAGCCGTAGCTGTAAGGGCTCTTTGAAGGGTTATCCCTTTACACTTTGCGATAGTTCACAATTTTACATATCATTCTTTTTCATGAGAAGCTTGTATTCACATAATATATTTTTTAAAAAAATAAAATCCGTATTATTTTATACCTATTTTTAGAAAAAGTCAAGGGTTCTTATATACTTTTTATCAATTCAATATAATCCTCTATGGAAAGCTCTTCTGATCTTGTATTTTCATTGTATCAGAGTTGACAAAGTTTTTTTAAAATCTGCTCTTTTGAATATCAGAATTGAGATAAATTATTGATCATTTTTTTTCTTGGATTAGAAAAAGCTGCTTTTATAAAAGCCAAAAATACTGAATCTGATAGATCTTCAAATCGCGTATGTTTTTCAAAAAATAGTACGAGTGAGTCTACTTTTGGAGGAGGAGAAAAAGATTTTGCAGGAACAAAAATTTTTTCCATAACTGTACACTTTTTTTGAACAAAAAGTGATAATACTGATGATTTTTTTCATACAATTCTTTCTCACACTTCTTTTTGCATTAAAATAATCATTTCTTTTGGAGAACTTTTAAGATTATATAAAAAATGATGTAAAATTGGAGATGTAATATAATATGGAATATTTGCTATTACTTTATAGTCCATATGTTTTGGAATATACTTCAAAATATCTTGATTTATTATTTCAAACTCAACCCCAGTAGTATCAATATCTCCTGAACGTATTCTATCTTCTAAAATATGTATCATAGTAGTATCAAGCTCGACTAAACAAAGACTTTTTGGTGTATGAGATAATATTTTTGTCGTAAGTGCTCAAAATCATGGTCATACTTCAATAATATGCTTATCTTGTATGGAAGTGATTTCAACAATTTGATGTAAAATAGATTCATCCATTAAAAAATTTTGCCCCAATGATTTTTTAGCTTTAATTCGATATTTATTTATTATTTCTTGCATAGATTTTTCTTTATTTTTAATATGAGGGTAGCTTATAGATTTTTTTAAAAAAGTAAATTTTTATTTTTTATGAAAAATCTATTGACATTTTTTATAAATAGTGATAATTAAATTATCTTTATAAAAAAGAATAAAGATTCTCGAGTTTAATTATTTTTATTTTTTTAATTTTTCAAAATATGAATACGCGTTTGAAAAAATTAGTTGCTGGAGCTTGTATATTAGCTTTAGCTTGAATGAATGCTGCATTTACCAATGCTGCAACTCCAACTGCTAGTATCTCTGGAAACAATATCACCATTACAAGTGCTGGAAACGGTGCTGGAGAAGCGGTGACCTTGGTTTTAAAACAAGACGGAAATACAAGAACTATAACTACTGACTATACTCTTGATACGAGTATAGCTGGAACTATTACGGTTAGTGGGGTTCTTGGAGGAGCATTAGATGGAAATTCAGATAACCAAATCGATGCTGCAAACTATGAAATTTCTTATGTTACTCTTGCTGGTGTAGTTGGAGCAGTAGTAGTAAATAATATTGCTGCTGGTACTGCTGGAAGTCATACGGTAAATGTAAAAGCTACTGTTTTACCAGTATTAACTATGACGGTTACCAATACTGATATCAACTTTGGAGAACTCACTCTTTGACAAGATAATACTGCAGGTACTAGTACCAATATATCTGTTTTATCAAATGGAACTGCCTTCCAAGTTCAAGCAGATTATGCACAACTTTTACATACTGATAATACAAATACTCTTCCATTTAAAATTAACAACGGAAGTGATGTTCTAACTGGAGGTAATGTAATTAGTCAAGTTGGATATTCTGCTACAGCAGTAAATACTACTGTTTCATATATAGCTACTCCGGCAGCAAATCAACTTGCTGGAACGTATGATACTACCGTAGAATATACCGTTACTGGAACATTTTAATACAAAAGTTATCCTTGATAAAAAACTTGTACTTTAGTACAAGTTTTTTTGTTTGCATTTTTCGCTCTTTTTATTATATTCAAGACATAATTATTATTTTATTTATAATTTATGAAAAAATTTCTTTTGGTTTTTGTATTCATCAGCTTATTTTTATCGTATTCTTCAAGCTTTGCTTCCCTTTCTATAAGTCCTTTAAAATTCGAATTTGATATCAATTCTTCATCTTCTATGCAAGAAAAAATTAAAGTAACAAACTCTGGAGATAGTCCTATTACTCTCTATAGTTCAAAAGAAGATTTTATCGCGTGAGACGATAGCGGAACTCCTCAATTTATTAAAAGTGAAAATCAGACACAATACCAATACTCTCTGAGTAACTGGATTAGCATAGAAGATGAAAATATCACCCTTGCTCCTAATGAATCTAAAGAAATATACTTTCGTGTAAATGTTCCTCAAAATGCAGAACCAGGATGACATTATGCTGCTATATTTTTCTCACCTGGAACTCCTGGGTGATCTCAGGTTACCGTAGTGCAAAGACTTTGAGTTTTAGTGCTCGTAAATGTTCCTGGAGAAGTAAATATCTCAGGAAATGTGAAGAGTTTTCAATTATGAAAAAAATCTCAAAAAGAATTTCAAGAAACTCAAAATTTTTCTGACTTTCCTATTACATTTCAAACCCTCTTCCAAAATGATGGAAATGTTCACTTAAAACCAACGGGAAAAATCACCATTCTGGATGAAAATGCAGAAGTACTAAAAAATATAGGAAAAGAAACTCTTTCGAGCCCTGCTGGAGCCTATATTTGAGAAAAAATGGTCGATTATATTCCTATCAATGACACCCTGTGAAATGTTCTCCCAAAATCTCAAATAAAATTTGAAATCGATTGGATGGGGTTTGGGTATAATGTACTCAACGACGATGGAACCAAAAGTGTTGAATTTAAAAATTTAGAAGAATATTATGCAGATAAAGCTTCTGAAAAAGCAAAATATTTGATGTTTTGGCAACGTATCAACTCAAGAATCGTAGAAAAAAAACTCACTGCCTATCTAGAACTCAGTTATGAAGGAAAGGATAAAGAGAAAAAAGAATTCAGTGATAAAAAAGAATTTTATGTTACCTACAATGAAAAATACGTATGAGTAAATTATGTCCTCGTTTGAGTACTTATGGTCATAATTCTTTCTGTATGAGTATATTTCATTAAAATTGCACCGACTCAAAGAGCAAAAAAAGAAGAAGAAATGAAAAAAAGAATTCTTGAAGAAATAGAAAACTCTAAAAAATAATTTCTGATACGTTCTGAAAGTTTTAATTTTTTACTTTCCTAGTCATGAAAAAAATTATCAGTCTCATCTGTTGTTTTGTATCTTTTTTGATACCAGTACAAGCCAATCAAAGTGTCGTAGTTTCTGCAATTGTTTGAAACTTAAATAATGCTCCTATCATCCTCAGTATCACCCCAAACAGTAACCCTAGAATTCTAAAAACCAATAGAACGCAAAGCTATAGTATTTATTTTCGTGATAATGAAAAAGATACAATCACCTATACTATCACTCCTCAATATGGATATACCAATCCTATCAGCGGGACGATTTCTCCTTCTGATTATGGAAGTGACAATACTGCTTATGTGAACTTTTTGTACCTTTCTCCAGCAAATGCTACCAACAATGAAAGTATTATAGTTACTATTTATGATGGAAATACCCTTATTTCCAAACAACTAAATCTTTACATATATTAAGATGATTTTTAAAAAAAGAGCATTTTTCGTAAGTTTTGGTATTTTTTTATGAGCATGGCTCATATACGTTTTTCTTTTTGAAAAAAATGTTTTACATACTTCTCCTTTCGCAGGACATGATATTTTATTAAAAAATATATCTTGGGAAAGTTCTCTTTGAAATACCGTTCCCTATAAAAAATGAGATGAAATCGAAGTAACTTTTATTTTTCCATGAGAGGGAGAAAACCATATCTCGCTGAATAAAAATAAATGAAATAAAAATATCTCTATAAAAAAAGTACTTATTGATCAACAAATAGTGTCTGATGATACCATGATCATCGAAGACGGAAAAACTCTAAAAATCATTGGAGAGGCCACTCAGGATGGGATACTTAAAAAAGAAGATTTTAAAGATGTCATTATTGAAAATGAAAAAATAAAAGAGGAAAATCAAAAACCTGAAGAAAAGACATTCAGCTGAACGTTAGATATTCATTTTGAAAAAAATATTCTCAGTTCTCATATAAATCATCTCATTGAGATTACCTGAGAACAAAAAGAACTTATAAAATATATCACCATTGGAGAAAATAGTTTTACTCCTATAAAAAATAATGGAAAAGTATACCTTGCTATACAAAAAGACACCTTTTGATCTGGAGAATATTTTATTATTGTTCAATGAGAAAATAATGAAATCTTTTCCCTTGATACAAAAATGTATTTTGAATATGGTATCTCTGAAGTAAATATTGCAAATATTTCTCCTCACAGTATACAAAATGATCGCGATAGTTTTTTAGTATTACAATGAAACGGTTTTTCTAAAGTAATTTCTATTCAATTAAGCAATAATATTATTTTAAAAAATACTTCTTTTGATATTATAAATGATCGTGTTATGAGCGTAAAAATTCCGTCATGACTCGAGTCTGGAAGATATTATTTTAACATTATGACCGTAAATACGATACACGAATTAAAACAAAATTCTTTTATTATTAATGACTAAATATGAAAAAATATTTTTTGTATACTTTGATAGTTCTTCATATTGTATTGATAAAAAATGTGTCCGCACAAACTGATTTTTTAGTAAAAAAATCATCTTCTGGTGATGAAACCTATACCAATGAAATAAAGGAAGTTTCTCTATGAACTCCTCTTTCTTTTCAAATAAGTAGTATCTGATGAAGTACGCAAAAAGAATTTCAAGTCACTTTTCCAGCTTGATTTGTTTATAATAGTCATTCTATCGCTGGCAATTGTAACACACAAGTTACGGTTCAAAATAATAGTTTTTTTAAATACCATTTTAGTGGACTCAATAATTGTGTCTCTGAAATTACTTTTAGCTATACTCCAAATCAAAGTGGTAATTATGTGATTAGTATTTTTGAAGGAAATACCCTTACCCAAAATGTAAGACTTTGAATAAGTGCGCAAAATAGTATCATAAAAGCGCTTTCTCTTGACCAAAATAATAATGGATTTCTCGACGGATATGAGATAAATTTTTCCTATCCTATCACAAATACATGAGATTATAACAACGTAAAAATTGGTGGAATATGAGCCTCTTGATATGTTGGAAATTCTCTCTCTTGAATCATTACGTTTGCAGATAATACCTTTCATACCGGACAACTTCCGCAAATACTATCGTCTCTCGGGGTATTTTGAAATGTAGGAGTATTAAATAATTTTTCTGTTATCGAAGAAGATAATGCTGCTCCACTCCTAGTAAAAATAAATGGAAGCACTCTCACCAATACCGGATACATTGGAAATGGAAATATAGTCTTTGATTTCTCAGAAAGACTGAACCCCGATAAAAAAGATTTTTTGATAAAAAATGGAAATAGTATCATTTGATGAACCTATACTCTCAATGAAGCAATCCTAACTTTTACTCCAAATTCTCCATTTAACGTAGGAAATTATGAGTTTATTATTGGAAATACCGTAGAAGATTTTTCTCATAATACGATAAAAAACCTCTCTGCAAAAACCCTTATCATGACGGGAAATATTATATGAAACTGTATATGACTTCCCGCAAACGCTTCTTGGAATAGTATTTCTCAAATAAATAGATATTGGGATGGTATTTCTTGGAGTCCATCAAGTCTTATGGGTGTTTATAACGAAACCTCCTCTGTAAATGAATGTAGATTTGTTTGTAATAGCTGATTTCTTTATGATGCTGGAAACAATCTTTGTCGTGATAATCAAACTCCTAGCTGATGAAGTCTTGGAACTGGAACATGAATTCTCATCAATAACGGAAGTCAAAATACTCAAACAAGATATATTAACCTTGCTTTACTAGCATCTGATAATGTGTGAGTAAGTGAAATGATGATTTCAAACGAAAGTAATTTTTCTCTGGGAGTTTGGGAAAACTATTGAGCTAATAAAGCATGGACTTTGAGCGAAAGTAGTGGAAATAAAACAGTATATGTAAAATTTAGAGATGCTCTTTGAAATGAAAGTCCTGTTTATAATGATAGCATTGTTTATACCCCTCTTGAGAGTTATATTACCTTTGGAACGTGAGTAAATATTTATAGTAATAGTCTGGATGTATCTTTATTTTGAACGTGTAGATTGATCGATAACTATGGAGTAGAAAGTCCTATGAATATTATAAAATATAGCGTAAACAATATCGTTTCTGGTTCTTTTAACTGTACAAATTACTCGTGGAGTGGAACCGCTCAGATAGAAAAAAACACCACAAATACCATCAAAATATGGTTTGAAAATAACGCTCTTATATCAAATACTTTTCATATTGTACATCCAACTCCGCTCTGTAATACACCAACCAATGGAGTTGCTCTATGAGTATATCCAAATTGTGATTTTCGTTGTAATTCCTGATATATAAAATCTGGAAATAGTTGTATAGTACAAGATTCTTGAGGAAGTGGATGAGGAGGATGATGATGAGGTGGAGGTGGTGGTGGAAGTATATGAGACTTTTATGTCTGTAATGTAGCACAACTCCAATGTGTTTCACAAAATGGTAGCTATATCTGGCAAAAAAAACCATGAGTTATGTGTTCATGATGATTTTTATGACAAAAATGTAGTGCTGAAAATATCCTTGCTTGAACTTCAGACAATACTCAAAACAACTGATGAAGCATTTTTAATGGAAATGATTCCGATATAAAAGAGATCACCGATTACTTACTTTCTCATATAAATACGTCTCTTCATAAAGCTATCAATGATCTTTCCAATATGATAGACTACCCTCACAGTGATTTCATTCACTCTGATGCTAAAATACAAGAACACTATTTTATCGTATTAAAAAACTATCGTGCACTTTTTGAAAATATAAATTCATATCTCACTTCCAAAGAAAAAACATTTCTCTCAGAAGCAAAGAAGAACTACACGGCATTTCATTATTCTCATAAAATATTACTATGATGGGAAGAGTCTTATATCACTAAAGTAAAAAAGTGAAATGATATCATATATGAAACAAAAATAATATCACTCCAACCGACACTGAAAAAAATTGAAAATATAATAATACAAAGATATAAAACAAAACTTTCTTCTGGAAAAATATCGCTCTCACAATATAAAGAACATATATCTCATTATAACAGTTTTATTTTATATCTCTCTATTTTTAAAAAAGAAAAATCAAGTTCTGCTCAAGAGTTTGGAAAAAAATCTCTCCAACAAGTTATCAAAGATTACTCTTTATAAAAAAGAAACTAAAAGTTAAAAAAAATCATTCCTATGAATGATTTTTTTAACTTCCCGAAGCACTTTTTGTTTTTGATGGCCATTTCTTCCAAATCCTTTCTAAATACCCTACATTTACCATGATAATTTCTAATAATTTATCATATTTATTTCTTTCTCTTTGCATATGAGTTTTATCCTCATCTTTTTTTATTTGGTGTTTATTTAATTTCAGTACGTCATAGGCTACTTGTTTATTTACTTCCAATTTCGTAAGTATCAGATTTTTACAAGATGTATCAGATAAAAAATATTTTGTTGACTCATCTGCTGGAATAGATCATCCAAAACAGTTAATCGTTTGTTGTAAAACTCATGCCTCAGATGTGGCTCCACATACTCAAAGATACTTCATTCCAAATTCTCCATAGATATCAAATTTATCTTCTATCACATCTATTGCGTTCGTAAAAGGTTCCTTTGAGTCTTTTCCAAAATAATAACTTTTATTATCTTCTAAATTTTTAAAATACGTATCTACCTCTTTGTCTATTTTCTTAAATTCTTTATCAAGAATAATTTGTGCCATTATTTCAAAATAATTACTACTGGCCAAACAAACAAAGTCTTCTATCGTTCTCGTAGACCCATCTTTATTGGCAGCTAAACATTGCTCAAATGGTCATTTGTATTGGCATAAATCAGAAACAACAAAAGTATTTTTTTCTTCTGCAAACGCATAAAAAAAGAAAAAAAACTTACATATTATCAAAATAGATAGTATTTTCACTCTGATATTCATAATTATTTTTTAGAAAATATTCCTACTAAAAAAGCTATCACTCTCCCAAAAACACTCAAAGCCCTTTTTGATGATGTGTGAACAACCGGAGACATTTTTTGTTTGATGTCTTGAGAAATTTCTCTTCATTTCTTTGTTTGAGAAAGTCAAAAAATAGACGCAATAGCTGAACCAATAATCATAGTAGTTACTATTTTATCGACCTTTCTTGCTCCATAATTGATTTTTTTATTTTTTGAAAACATATCTTATCCACATAAAAAATATAAATCTCTTTTACCCTTCCATTTTATTTATCTTTATAGCTTTTGAATCAAATTTAAGTTTTGGTATCGTAATAACTAAAAGATTATTTTGCATATATGCTTTTATTTTATTTAAAGCAAGATTCTCTGGTAATATAATATTTCTGACAAATTTTCCCCAAAAACACTCACTATTTCTGAGAACAATTCATTCGATATCATACTCAGGAGTTTTTTCTCTGGTTCCTTTGAGGGTTAAAATAGTTTTATTTATAGAGAGATCTATCTGGTCTTGTTCTACTCAAGCAATAGGTGCTACGATAAAAACTTCATTTTCTGTTTCTAGCACATCTAAAGCTACCTGTCCTACTTCTTCATCGATAATTTCTTCTTTTGAATCTAAAACATCTACTTCCAAATCTGGTGGTGTATTTTGTTCTGATGATACTCAAAATAACTTAAACATAATTTTTTATGTTAATCAAATAAATTTTCTTTCTTTTATTATAGAAATTTTTGTAAAAAAACAAATAAAATGATACAATTTACGTAAATAAAAATTAATCCTCCTAAAAAATGCAAATACCAGATATAAAAAATACCCTGATATCAAAAATAAAAGGCTTCAATACGGAAAATTTGAAAAGTATTTTTCATACCGAATCCAGTATTTCTCTCTCTCAAAAACAAAAAATACAATTATTTGATTCTCTGTACAATTTAATCAACTCCTGAATTCCAATTACCAATTCTCTTTCGATACTATTATTTCAAACAAAAAATAAAAATATCAAATATTTACTCGAAACGATTCTCAAAGATATCAGTAAATGAAAAAAACTAGAAGACTGTCTGAAAAATTTTCCTAAAAGTTTCAATAATTTTGATATCTATATGGTTAGGATGTGAGAAGTAACGGGAAAAGTTTCTTCCGCCTTGGAAGCCATTAAAGAAAGAGAAGAAAAAAATGCTGAACTCAAAACAAAAGTTATCGGAGCCTTGATTTACCCAGCGATTATTGTCAGTTTATCGATATCTATGATTATTGGGTTTATGCTCTTTGTGATACCAAAAGTACAAAAAATGTACGCTGACGCAAAAGTAAGTCTTCCGAATCTCACTCAAAATGTGATAGATGCCTCTCGCTTTTTACAAGAAAATTATCTCTTACTTATCGGAGTTCTCATAGTCGCTATTAGTGGAATAATTACCTTTAAAAAACACCCACTGACAAAAATATACTATGATTATTTTATCCTCAAAATTCCACTATTTGGACCGCTTATAAGAAAAAAAATACTCGCTATTTTTTCAAATACGCTCTGAACGCTCTTACAAAATGGGATTATGATCAATGAAGCCTTAGATATCACAAAAAAAAGTCTTGATAATATGTATTATGAAAAAAGAATTGGTGATATTTCTGACGAATTAAGCGAAGGAATCGCACTGAGTGAAAGTATGTGAATAAAAAAACTCAAAGATTCTCTAGAAGATCCTTATTTCCCTCTTGAACTTGCTTCTATAGTAAAGATATGAGAACAAACAGGAAAACTTCCAAATTTACTTATAAAAATTTCTCAAAAGTTTAACAAAGAAATAGACGTCATCGTAAAATGACTTTCAACCGCTATCGAACCGATTGTAATCATTGCAGTATGAGCGATAGTTGGAACCATGGTAATGGCAATACTTCTTCCCTTTTTCAATATGGTGAATGTCGTATAAAAAAATAAGAAACAAAAAAGTTTCTTATTTTTTTATTATTTTTTTCATATCTTCTTTCAAGTCTCCTATAAACTCTTTTTTTTCTCCATAGAGTTCAATTTCTAATTTGTAGGAATGAAGTGCCTGTCTTTTCAAGTGGTATTTTTTTTCGACTTCTTCATTTATTTTTTTATTTCCATAGACTTTATCTCCAATAATCGGATATCAAATACTTGATAGATGAACTCTGATTTGATGGGTTCTTCAAGTTTCAATTTTTACCTCAACGAGAGTGTATTTTTCATCAAGAGTATCGAGTACTCTTACATGGGAAATAGCAAGTTTTCCATTGATAGGATTTTTAGTGGTCATTTTAATCTTATCAATCGGATGCCTTCCGATAAAACTCTCTATTTTAAATTCATTTTCTTTTATAATTCCCGAAACGATTGCTAAGTAATATTTCCCTATTTTTTCTCTTTTTTTCATCACTTCTTGAAGATACAACATCATTTTATCCGTTTTTGCAATCATGATAAGTCCTGACGTATCTTTATCGAGTCTATGAACAATTCCTGGCCTTTCTACTCATCCGATTCAAGCTAAATCTTTTATATGGTATAAAAGTGCATTTACGAGCGTTCCACTTTTCCCCTCTGGTCAAGGAGTTGAATGGGTATTGATTCCCGCGTCTTTATTGATAATAGCGATATTTTCATCTTGATAGACAATATCGAGAGGAATATTTTCTGCTGAAAGCTCCAGTTTTTCCAGATGTATGGTCATAATAATTTCATCTTTGGATTGAATTTTTAAATTCTTAGCAATAATTTTTCAGTTTACACTTACTTCCCCAGCATCAATAATTTTTTGAATATAACTACGAGAAAAATCAGTGAAAAGAGCAGATAAATACATATCTACTCTTTGTTTTTCTTTTATGTAGGTACAAAAGTGAATTTTCATATTATAATCCTAAACTTTTTTTAATATCATCAATTTTTTGTTCGTCTTGTCATTCAATAGCTTTTTTTGCTTGTTCATTTTTATATATTTCTCAAAGAGTAATCCACTCTTCTTGTTGTTTTTTAAGGAGTTTTTTAATATCTTCTGGGTGTTCTGCCGCTAGTTCTCTAAATTTTACTCTTTCTTCTACAAATACTTTTGTGAGTTCATCAAATTGAAATTGTGACAGAGTAGGAACTGCATCTATTACTCTTTTTTTCTCAGAAATATTGAGTGATAATGAATTTTTCAATAAATCTAAAAATTCTAACTCATCTACTTCAACGATAGGAAGATGAAGTTTAATTAAATCTAAAGCAATTGCATCGACTTCATTGGTAGTTAACATTTGATTTTCTGACATATAAACTTTGATTATTTATAAAATATGATTAAATTATAACTAATTTTTTTTTATTTCAATTTTTTTTGTTTTTTTATGTCAATTTTCAAAACATCGTGAGTAATATTAAAAATAAGTTTATTAAAAGAAACTGAAATTTTGTTTGATGTTTTTAGTTATGATTATTGAAAACTCAAGCTGAAAGCTAAAAAATCTAAAAAAGAAAAAAATCTGGATGTTTGATATATTATCAATTTTGAAGTCAACGTAAAAAAAGAAAATCACATTCACGAAATAAAAAACATAAAAATAAAAAGCGAATTTGATTATTTATGAAAAGACTATGAAACTATTTTTGAGTATTTAGAACTTTTAAAATGAATTGATGAGAAGTGTCCTTTTGGTATGCCTATTTATGAAATATTTCATATTTTACAAGAAATAAATAATTTTGAAAATATTACGAGTGAAAAAATACTTTTCTCACAGTGAAAAATACTTCATATTTTATGACTTCTCCCCGGAGAACATAAAAATGAAAAAATACAAAAAATACTTTCTTTTATCTCAAAAGAAAGTATTAAAAATATTCTAAAATTAAAATGACTGGATGAAAAAACTAAAGTTGATTTAAAAAATGTTTTAATGAAATAACTTACAATCTTTTTTATCGTATCCATATTCCTCAAAAAATGCTTTTTCGTCTCAATAGGGTAAAAAATTTTTATGATGTTCTGGAGGAATAAAATTTGGATCTTTTTTACTTTGTATTCCACACCAGTAAATTTCAGTTTGAGCAACAATTTCTCTAATATAATTTATAACTCAATTTCCATAACTACAGTACGCACAGTTTATTTTTTGGAGCATACTCAAATACGGCAATCTATGTCTATCAAATTTTATATATTTGTTTCTATCAACAAGCGGAAGCCCATATAAAGGAAAACAAATTCTGTGATAAATCTCTACCAAAACATCCAAAATAACAAATCCAAAAAATACCGCATATATAAAAGGTGCTGATATCGTATGTCTTAAAAATCTTTCTCTGTGACGAAGATGTTCCATATAAAAATATTAAAAAATATGTATAGATACAAGTCTTTTATATATAAAATTTAAAAAAAATCAAGATTTTAAATATCAAGTTTCTTTGCGTAGAGAAAAAAATATGCTATAATGACCAAGATACAATATTTTACCTAGCAAACATATGAATATTTTTTGAATTTTTTGAGTAATAATTGCTGTATTTTTACTAATTATTAGTATTTATATTTTAAGAAAAAAAGAAAATCTAAGAAGAACTCTAAGATTGTCTTTTTTGCGCGTAACAATGCCAAAGAAAAATTCTGATTTAGATGAAAAACAAGAAACTCAAAAAGATTTCAAAGAAACTATTTCCATCATGGAACAGCTTTTGGCAAGTCTCAAAAGTATTCAATCCAGCAAAATAAAAACAAAAATTCTTGGACAAGATCATTTTTCTCTAGAATACGTTGCTCATGAGTGAGAAATATATTTTTATATCGTTTGTCCCTATGAGTACAGGGATTTATTTGAAAAACAAATCAATGGTTTTTATCCAGATGCTATTATTGAAGAAACTCCTGAAGTCAATATTTTTTCGGGAAGAAAATATTATATTGGAACCTATCTTGATCTCATAAAAGATTTTTATTATCCTATTAAAACATATCAAAAACTTGAATCAGACCCAATAAATACCATCACCAATGCTTTTTCAAAACTCGCAGAAGATGAATCGAGCGTGGTACAAATACTTTTAAAACCAGTAAGTGATGATTGGCAAAACGAATGTTCAGAAATTTCTAGTAAAATAATGGAAGGGAAAAAGGCTCGTTTCTCTCTCAATCCAATAAAATTTATCATCTCTTTATTTGAGCTTTTTGTTATAAATAGCAATGAACAAAAAGATACTTCCCCTCAAAATAAAACCAGTGCCCTTACTCAAGAAAGAGCTAAAACAGTGGATGAAAAGGCAGAAAAAACAGGATATGAAACTATTATCAGAATTATTACTACAGGAAATAACCTCTCTTCTGCTCAATCTAATCTCGTAAATATTATCTCGAGTTTTAGGCAATTTAATTATCCTGATTTTAATGGATTTGTTTCAACGATACGACACCATGAAGATGCTTTGATGAAAAACTATATTTTTCGTTATTTTAAAAAACCTTTCTACCTCAGACAAGATCTGATGAATACAGAAGAAATAGCCTCTATTTTTCATTTTCCCCATATTAAATACAATAAAACTCCTGAAATAAAATGGCAAAATTTTAAAATAGTAAAAGCTCCGAGCAGTATACCAAAAGAATGACTGATACTATGAGATAATATTTATAGATGAGTAAAAAAAGAAATAAAAATTAAAGATGAAGATAGATTTAGACATTTTTATGTTATCGGGCAAACCGGTACGTGAAAATCTTCTATCCTCCAAGTAATGGCAAGACAAGATTTACAAAATGGAAAATGAATTGCTGTAATAGATCCTCATGGGGATTTAGCAAAAGATTTAATTCCTTTTATCCCAAGAGAAAGAGCTGATGATGTCATCATTTTTAATCCTGCCGATTATGAAAGACCTATGGGGCTCAATCTTCTGGAAGCGCACACTCCAGATGAAAGAGATTTAGTCGCACAAGATGCCCTCAATATTATGATAAAATTATTTTGAAATGAAGTGTTTGGTCCACGTATTCAAGATTATTTTAGAAACGGAGTTCTGGCTCTCATGGAATACCCTGAATGATGAGCTCTCACTGATATCGTAAGACTTTTTACCGATGAAGAATTTCAAAAAGAAAGAATTCGTCATGTAAAAAATCCAATAGTAAAAGCTTGGTGGGAAAAAACATATGCTTCAATGTGAGACAGAGAAAAACAAGAAATGATTCCTTATTTCGCTGCAAAGTTTGGTTGATTTATTACCAATACCATGATGAGAAATATCATCGGACAAACAAGATCAAGTTTTGATATCAGCGAAGTTATGAATACTTCAAAAATATTAATGGTAAATCTTTCAAAATGAATTTTGTGAGATATAAACTCAGAACTACTCGGTCTTATTCTTGTTTCAAAAATACAAATGGCTGCTATGAGAAGGCAAAATATGAGCAAAGAAGAAAGAAAGGATTTTTTCATGTACATAGATGAGTTTCAAAATTATATTACTCCTAGTATTGAATCAATATTATCTGAAGCCAGAAAATATCGTCTTTGACTTGTATTGGCACATCAATATTTATGACAACTTGAAAAATCTGACGCACTTACCAAATCAAACTTAAATCTCAAATGAGCCATATTTTGAAACGTTGGAACGATAATGAGTTACAAAATCGGACCTGAAGATGGAGAATTTATGGAAAAATATTATGCACCAGTATTTTCCAATCAAGATCTTGTAAATATGGATAAATTTAAAGCAGTAATGAAACTTTCCGTTGATAACCAACCAACCACTCCATTTTCTATCATCCCAAAAAATCCATATTTAGAAAAGTGAGACGAAAATATTGCCAAAGCTTTTTATGAACTTTCTAGATTAAAATACGGAAGAGACAGAATGTTTATACAAAAAGAGATAGAATACAGAATCTGAGTTATGTAATAAAAAAATATATGAAAAATAATGAAATATTGCGTCTTTCTGAAGTGTTTTCAGAGAAGTGAATAGCCAATGAAAAACAAAGAGAATATTTTTGTACTCTTGTTATGAGAATATTATCTCCAGATGAAAATATAGATACAATAATCGCAGAAAACCTAAATATAATTCGGGTACGATATGATTATTGATGAATATCTATGGGAAGAAGCTTAAGAAGTATCGTTCTAGATAGTGCCCTAAAAAATCTAAAAGATAAAAATTATTTGAAAACCAAAGAATGCATACGTATATTACTAGCTATGTATTATAATAAAAATTATATAAATAGTCATAATTGGTATGATTTTAAAGTAGAGGAATTTCCCTATGATAACTTCGAAATTTATATATTAAGTGCCGTATGAATGCTTCTTGATATTGATGAAATACCCGATATTCAAACTTATGATACAAAATCTATTTTAGAAATATGTGAATAACTCTTTTTATATTTTAAACTTATTTTTATGCAAAATACAAATTTATTGGAAGAAAATACAAAATTAAAAAAAGAAATTCAAATATTACAATCCAAGATGGCTCGAGTAAAGATTTGGATGGAAAAAGAAGTCAAAGCACAAACCCATAAAATAGCAAAAAATAAAGCCTCCAAACTCACCTCTTCGGTAAAAGAGGATTTCTTAGCTGAGAATTTTGAGGAAGTAATAGCCAGTAGAATCAATGATTATTTTGGAGACTTACTTCTTCTCAATGCACCAAAAGGAACTATTGAAGGGATTACCTCAGCAGAAATAAATTTTTTTAATATGATGAAAAACCCAACTATTGATGGATTTGCTGTAATAAGTGCGTATCATAAAGTTTTAGATCTCTTTATCGAAAGTTTTATCACAAATAATTTTAGAAAATTTGCCAAGAAAAAATGACAAACCATCCTCAGAGTAAATGATCCTTTGGAAAAATCGCTCAATCTCATTGTAAATTCAAAATATATCATGAGTGTTGGAAGACTCTATGGAATTTTAAAAATGATTAAAGAAGAACAAAAATTATACGATTATGGAAAGTGTTTTAAAGAATACCTAGAAAAATATTCTCAATTACAAGAAATTTTACTCAACGATGAGTTTTTTGAAAAATTTACCAAATTAAATAAATCAGAAGTACTTTCTAGCAAAAGACATTCAGGAACGATTTCTAAAAAAGATACTACCGAGGCCAGAAAAATACTTATCTGAGATTTTAGAGATAAAAATTCTATGATTTATAAAATATTAGAATGACAAAGTGTATTATATTAAAAAAGACTAAGCTCTGCTTAGTCTTTTTTGTTTTATTCTTTGTCTCATTTTTGTCACTGGATCAATAAAGGAATTTGGTTCTGGCAACATCTCCTGTTCTATAATATTTATTCTGGAAATAATTTCTGTTCTGAGGCTTTTTTCACGTTCTGTTTGTATACGATGGAGTTCTTCTTGAGTATGTGAATAATTAGAATGGTAGATATGGTATAATAACTCAATCTCCTTTTTTAAATCTCCAGAGGTTCTAATAAGTGATGTTTTATTCGAAATAAGATTTGTATACACTAATTCCTCCTCCCAAGTTCCTATTTCTCACAATACTTTTTTGAGTTTTAACATGAGTTTTATTTGTTCTTTTCTATTTCCAGAAATCTCAAATTGTTCAGAAATATACAATAAAATTCTTGCATACCTCTTTACAAGATCCTCTAAAGTAGGTTCCTGAGTAAGGGTTAAGAGTTTTTGAAATTTATCAGCATAAAATGGAAATTTTTTCTCTAATTCTGATAGATATATTTCTTCTTGTTTTTTTTCTAAAACATTTGATGTATTTTTAACTTGATGAGCAGTCGGAGAAATTCACATAATTCATTCTACCAAAGTTTTTGTTTGTGCTATATTTGCATCAAATAAAGAAGCATCGATATCAAAACCATCAAATATACTTGGTTTTTTTTCTTCCTCTATGGTAACTTTACCGATACTTTGAATTCTTTTTTCAAAATCAGCATCTGGTTCAAAGAGCTTTGCAAAATCTGCATAATTTTTATTTCAATTCATAATTTTTATTTCAATTCATAACTATATGAGTACATTTTCGTTCATGTACTCTAGGAAGATTGTATCATAAAAAAAAGAAAAAATCAATTATTACTCATCTAAACATCTATTACATTTTTGTTCTTGAATATAGGTATCAAATAATTCATAAAAATAATCCCTTACTTTCCTTTTTTCCCTAAAAAATCCATCTTTATTATCCTCTAATTTATATAATAGATCAAGATATGGTTCTTTTTTGAGTATCTTATTATAATCATCTTTTGTATACAAAAGTCCTCCTATAAAAACAGAGTATACTTTATTAAAATCTATTTTTTTTACGACTTCTTGAAGAAATTTTTTATACACTTCCTCATAATTTTCTATTTCTAAAAGAGGTAGAAAACGAATTCACACTTGCCATCCAGCATCAATAAGTTTATTGATAGCGTCAATTCTCATATCTAAGAGAGGCGTTTTGAGTTCATATTTTTCAATAACTTCAGTTGGATTAAGAGAAAAGGCTATCTCAACATTTTTACTCGCAGGAAGTTGTAATAGATTAGAAATATTAGTACTTTTCGTACGAATTTCTGCTTTTACATTTTCTAATGTATCAAAAAATGGAATAAATTCTTTGGTAAACTGTGTGAGATTATCGGTTGCTAAATTATCCGAATGATCTGAAGTATAAAACCAAAGTGTTCCTTTAAAATTTTTCTGTTGGGATCTTTCTATTTCAACCGTATCCAAAATTTGCTTTTTAATATCATCATAATTGAGAAAAAAAACTTGAATATTATTATTTTTAAATGCTCCTTTGAGATAACAATACTTGCAGTCATAAACACAATTAAGAGAATTTTTTAAAAAAAATCATTTTCAGGCGTGTCCATAATTATCTGGAGTTTGTGTAATAGCATTTTTTACTCCCGCAATTACGAGAGTTTTTTGTATCGTTCCAGAAATATTTTTATCAAAAATATTTTTATAATTATCTATTTCCAATACTTCATTTTCTGGAAATCTGGAAAGAATACTTTGAGCGATCGGGTTATTTTTTAATTTTTTTTCTAAATAAATAATCATTTTTCGTATATTAAATATAGTAATTTATCTTTTCTTTTTTTACTTTTTGATTATAATCAAAAAAATATTTTTTAAAAAAGATTTATGATTTTTGAAATAGACCAAAAAATTTTAGAAGCATTCGAAGGAAGTGATATAAAAGTATATTTTTATGCTTCTGGTTGTGAAGGAACCAAAGTACATCTTACGAGTGATTTTGAAAAAACCAACTTAGAAAGTTTTTCACTTTGAGGAAAAAATATTTATTACGAAAAAAATGATAGTGAAAATCTAAATTGAGCAAAAATTTTAAAAAAACTCGATAATTCTTGAACTTGACACAAAAACAATGATAAATATCTCTTTATCTCACCCAAAGTACAATCAAGATGTGGATGTGCAACGAGTTTTTCTTTTGAAAAAAAATTGATTGATAGATCAAAACTCAAAACACTCCAAGGAATATTTAAAAAATAAGAAAGGAAAAATCCTTTCTTATTTTATTGTTTTTGAAATCATATTTTGAGATTTTAATTTTGCTACTATTTGTTCTCTAAAAATATCCATATTTATTTCTGGGTCTTTTGGTTTTCTTTTATCAAGTTCTTTATGTGCTATAACTCCCCATCCTTGTTCCCAGCCTGTTAGATCCGCATTTCTCACCGTTGTTTTTTGTCCTAACTCTAAATCATACTCTTTTCATAAATATATAACCAATTTTTGCAAAGATTCTAACATAGCATCACTATAATACCCATCGCTCATCAAAGAAACTCAAATGCTTCCATAATTATGTGTGGCAACATGAGATCATAAAACATACTTTCCTCCAGATTTTCATTCATAAATATTCCCTTCTCCATCGATAAGATAATGGTATCCAACATCTCACCATCTCAGATTAAGTGCGTGGTATTTTTGAACTGCTTTCATATAAGCGAGTCCTTCTTCTTTGGTCGCCTTATATCATCCAGCAGTATGATGAACAATAATTCTATCAACCGGATAATACCTGAGAGCATCTCTTCCATCATCAAATGTTTTTACTATTTTATCTTTTGCATCTTGATTATTAAAATACATCAAATAATTTTCTTTTAATTGATTTGGTGCCGTTGGTCCTCCAGCATAACAACTTCCATCTTCACATCCCTTCATATAAATCTCTTTTTTTGAAAATGACTCATCTGCGCCCCATTCTTCACGAGAGATAATTTCTCCATTCATTAACAGTCTCTCTCAAAGCGTTTTTTCAAATTTTTTATATGGATGATTTTGAATTGCGATTGAAATACGTACTTGCTCTTGTTTTGAGAAAATATATTTTTTTAAAAATTGTGAAAATGGATTCTCATAATCTCTATAATTTTTCGTATATTGTTCAAATAATTGTGATTGTAAATCCGTGTCATTTTTTACATTATCTAAATCGGTTTGAAGTCTTCTCAAATACTCTATTTGTTCTTCACGAGAAAGAGGAAGAAGTGTTTTTGTTGCTGTATCATAGGTAGCAAAATTCCCTGCTTTTACTCCTTCTCTTTTTAAAACTACGCTGTTTTTTATACTTCAAAAATCACAGTAAAAACTCGAAAGTTGTGCTTGTGTATTTTTCATACTTTGGACAAAAAAGATATTCTCATTTTCACAATTATCATAATTAAAATATGAATAGAGAGAAAGTGGTAAAATGAGAACCAAAAAAGAGAATACATATTTCATGAGTGTGTTTCTAAAAATAATAAAATGATACGCGAAGTGAAAAATGATGATTATAATCCAACCAGATGAATTATATCGAGATATTTTTTAGAAATGATATCTCCAGCAATTTTATTTCCTTCTTGTAGTCTTTTTTCAATAAGAGAGTAGTCATTTTGAAATGCAAAATATTTTTCTCTTGGAAGTTTAAAGTATTCTAAAATGAGATCTAACAGCTCCAATTTTGCATGTCCATACCCATAATTTCAAGCCAAGTATTTAGCTCTTATTTCCTGCTGTTTTTCATCTGATGCAAAAAGTTTTATAAGCGAAAATACATTACAAGTATCTGGATTTTTGGGTGCCTCAAGAGGAGTATCATCGGTTACTATAGACATAATTGTTTTTTTGAGTTGTTTTTCTGAAGCAAAAATTGGTATAAAATTACCATAACTTTTACTCATCTTTCTCCCATCAGTTCCAGGAATAATTCATAAATCTTCACTGATGAGGTCTGAAGGAAGCTTAAAAAATTCTGTATTATAGGTTCTGTTAAAATTTTCAGCAATATCACGAGCAAATTCTATATGTTGTTTTTGATCCTTCCCTACCGGTACTAAATCAGCATCAAAGTTGATAATATCCGCTGTCATCAAAATAGGATAATTAAAAACCGCCATATTTATATCAGCATTTTTTGCTTGACTGTCTTTAAAAGAATGCGCTCTCAGCATCAAACTATATGGCGTTACACTCGTTAAAATCCACATAATATCCATATGACGCGCGAGTTTTGATTGTTCAAAAACAATAATCTCTGAATCATCGGGTAAGAGTGCAAAATATTCCATCAAAACATTTTTCTTGTTTTGTGCTAAAGTTTCTTTATCATGAACAGACGTTAAAGAATGCAGATCTGCAAGCATTAAATAGGTTTTATTTCCGATAGAAATATCAATAATTGGCTTAACTGCTCAGAAATAATTTCCGATATGCATACCATTTCCGGTTGGTTTTACTCCTGTTAATATAGTTTTTCCCTTTGTTTTTGTCATAATTGTATCATTAATTTTAAAGAATTTTTATTTCGTTACGATTACATCATCAACGATATATTTCTTTTTTCTATTTTCTAATACCTCTTCTCTTTGTTCTTGAAGGTATTGTAAAAGTTTGTATGGATGTGGCATAAAGCGAAATATTCTCTCTTCTTTTGTTTGAAGTTCGATAGTAATTCTTCCGTATGATAGTACATTTGAAATAAACCCTCTAGAATATGCATCTAGTTTTATAATCTTAAACGCATCGATTACTTCTATATCGTTTCTCATAATAAGAGACGCATTGATAACAAAAATCTGGTCTCATGCAATAATAAATAAATAGTTATAAAACTCTATCATTGCCAAAATGAGCTTAAAAAAGGAATAGTTTACCAATAGAAATACAGCTGGGAAAATAACATATACCACCAAATCTCTCCCCAAAGATTCCGCATAAAAAATACCTATAAATGAGAGTATAATAGCAAAAATTAAAATAAAAATAAATTTCACTAAATATAAAAAAAGTAATATCCAATGCTTTCTCACAATAATATTTCCATTATCTTCTTTATACATATAAAAATTTTAAAATAATAAAAATAGAGACTAAAAATAATATTAAAAATAATGTAAATACTACCTTTTTTAATGATTTATATATTCATTGTAATCCGTCTACTTTCGTATAATGAATATGTCTTTCGTTTAAATATTTTAGTCTTTTTATAATAAAAATATAGGTAATAATTAAGAAAAGAAAATAGAAAAAAATTCACAAAAAAAGTGGAATCGTCATCATATTTTTATAAGTTATAAATACATCGGATTTATTATATAATTATTCACAAATAAGCAAATTTTTAGAATTTTTCTAAATAAATATCTTCTCCCCCGTGCTCATCAAAACTATCAAGGATGTGTTTTAAAACATATTCTATACTTTTTCCATCAAAAGTATTTACCTTTTTCTTAATAGTTCTGTAAATTTCCTTAAAATTCTCACTTCCATGATTTACTTCTACTTTTGCTTCCAAAAGGGCGCTTAATATATCGGCATTTTTGACTATTTTTCCCTCTGTTCCTTGAAATGGATGAAGCATATATGGAAAAAGTTTTGTTTTATAATCTTGTGGAATATAGTGAAATAAATAGTCATTCATCATATCAATTTCCACTTTTTCTAAGAGTTCAACAAATCCAGGAACCGCTTTTTTTGTCGGAGTAATGATATCTCAAGTAATCGCTTCTGGAATATCATGATACATCGCTCTTAAGAGCATTTCAGTCATATCATATTTTTTTTCATTTTTATTCTCAATCATCACCAATACATATGTTAAAAAAGTGATAAGCACTAAATGTGACATAACCGAAATAGGAAAAATACGATTTTGTTGATTCCACCTCATACAATGAGAAAGTCTTCTAATATGAGAAAGATATTTTAAATAATTCTCATTTTCCAGTAATTGCTTCATACTTTCTAATTTTTGAGTGCTTTCATCCAATGATTTTTTTATTTCTCTCACAGGAATTTCATAGATTTCTGTAAAAATTTTTGCATTTACTTCGGATTCTTTCCATCCAGCAACTCTTTTAGCTCACTGAATAATAAGAAGCTCCTTTTGAAAAGTATCATTTTCCATTATACTTTGAATGTCATTTTTTATGTATTCTGGAGCTGGAAGAGAAAGAACATAATTCAATGCTTTTTTTTCAAGAGCAGAAAAAATTTCTGGATTATTTTTGAGAATATATGTCTTTGTTCCAGAATTGATATCTGAAAGTATAAGATTTTTTAATGAACCAAATATAATTCTTTTTATCAAAAATTCTCTATTGATCGAATGTCACTTTTGTTCTTCTAAATAGGCTAAAAATTCAGCAATATGGAGTGTATACCCTACGTTATCAAGTAAACACATATCTTCAATACGCGGATAATTATTCCATCTCTTCATAGATAATCCTCTGGTGAGCATATTTTTGAGAATCATTCCTATCATAAAAACATCGATAAAAAAATAAAATCTTGAAAAAATACATTTTTCACTATACTTTCATTATATGTAATATATAAAAAATGAAAAATGAAAATTTGAATAGATATCAGAAACGCATCAAAAAATAAAAATATTTTTACAAAAGATTTTGTAGAATACTTATTTTTGAATAAAAAAGAAAATCTTTTAAATATTTATGCTGATAAAGGATTTGAGTGAGATGGAAAAATAGTACACGAATCTTTTTCTACTTTTTGGGGAGAACAAACCCTCTTCTTACAACAGCTGAAAAAAGATAAAAATGATATTGTAATTAGTTTTGAGGAAACATTTCCTATATTTTACTCTTGAGATCTCATAGTTGTTATTCCCTCTCTTGAAACGATTCTCTATCCTGATATAGAAAATACGAAATTACTCAAAAAATATTCTTATCTCTATACGATCAAGAAAAATCTTAAAAATGCGAAAAAAATAGTTTGTTTTACCCAAAGTACTCAAAGAGAACTCAATGAAAAACTCAATATTTCAGAAGACAAAATCATCACTATTTCTCCTTTTTTCCCTTCTTCAAAAGAAATAAGTCTCCCTATTGATGTCAAAGCAAAGCTTGGAATAAGATGAGACTACTTCATTTATGATTATAATTATTATAGCAACAATAATCTCAAAAGAGTCTTAGAAGCAATAAAAGAAATCTCAAAAAAAAGAGACATATATTTAGTTATTTTGGGAAGTAAAAATGCAAATAATAGAGAAATAAGAGAGCTCATTTTATCTCTTGATATCAGTAAAAATATACTTTTTGGAGGAACTCCTGATGGAAATGAACTCGGGTGTTATTATAAAGAAGCGCTTGGAGTCATCTATCCGGTTATTTATGATAATTTTCCAATGACTCTCCACCATGCAGTCAATTATAATACCCCTATTTTGGCCAGTGATAATACCGAAACAAGAAATATTTTTGGAAATTCTATCGTGTACTTTTCACCTATTTCTGTCAGTAGTATGGTAAAAAATATCACTGAATTTTTAGACTCTGGAAAAAAAGAAGTCGATTATGAAAGTATCAAAAAGAAATATACGATTTGAGATTTTTATAATCATTTAATTTCTATCATTCGTTAGTATGTCAAACTTAACTGGAAGAAATATTCAAATACTTAAAATTATTGTAGAAGAGTTTTTACAAACCTGAGAAGTGCTTGGAAGTAAAGCACTTTTAAAAAAGTATGATTTATGAGTGAGTTCTGCAACAGTAAGAAATGATATGGCGACACTAGAAAGTTTAGAACTCATCTACCAACCATATAATTCCGCAGGAAGACTCCCAACAGCAAAAGGACTCAGAGCATTTATTTCCTATTTAATGAAGGAAATGCCGAATCACTTTTTGGAAGCAAAAGATGTAAAAATGAAGTCTCCTGATGTAAAAACCTTAGAAGATTTTATTTATAATATCACAAGCGAACTGGCAAGAAAAACAGGAGAAATTTCTTTTTTTATATCCGAAAATAATGGAATTTTAGAATATTCTTGAATGGCTCATTTTTTAGAAAATAACTATAAAATGCTCGGGGAAAGTATTTTTTCGATTATAAAAATGCTCGAAGATAAAAATAGTTTTATCCGTTTTATATCATCGCTCCCTCTTCAAGAATGAGTCAATATATTTATTTGAGAAGAAAATATTATCCAATTTTTACGTGATTACACGATTGTTTTAAAACCGGTAATTATTGATGGAAATGTATGATATATTGGTCTCATTGGTGGACTCAAAATGAATTATAGTTTTAATATTAGCGCGATAAGAGGAATTATTTAAAAAATTATTCCTCTATTTTTAATGCTTCTTTGTGTATCTCATTCCAAATATTTTCTATACATTCTCAATGAATTCATAACTCTGTAGCTTTTTCTTTACGAGAATGTAAAACTTCTCTCCACCTTTCTGGTTGGAGTGGAGGAAGATTATTTTTCTTTTTATATTCTCAAACTTTTTTTACGACTTCAAATCTTTGAGCTAACAATTCTATAATTTGAGTGTCAATGGCATCGATTTGCATTCTATAATTTTGTAATTCTGACATGTATACATTTTAAAAAAATAAAATCAAACTGGAAAATTAAGCTTTTTTTATGAAACGTTCATACGTTTATCTTTGCGATATTTTTACCGTATCAAATAGTATAATATCTTTTTTTAGAAAATAGAAAAGGAAAAATAATAGAAAACTTCCTTTTCGGGGGTGAAAAACTTGATTTTCTCACCCAATTCATATAATGAGTGCGATTTTAAATTTTAATTACACCTACCAATGGCAAATGAAACGGTCATAAGTTTTAAATGAGTAGAATTTCACTACGACCACAGAAAACCTATTTTAGAAGATGCGACTTTCAATGTAAGAGCTGGATCAAAAATCACTCTTATGTGACAAAATGGAGCTGGAAAATCAACTATTTTTAAGTTAATAAACGGAAGTTTACAAAAAATATCTTGAATTATAAATATTACTCCATGAGCTACGATTGCAACTGGATACCAAGTAATGCTTCCAGAAGACAAAGAGCTCAGCGTTCAGGCTTTTTTTAGAAAATATCATCCTGATAAAGACCAATTTAATATCGATAAAGACATTAAAGATATTTTAGAAGTGGTAAACTTAAAAGCCCCTCTTGATAAACAAATTAAAGCATTTTCAGGAGGACAACAAGCAAGATTATTACTCGCTGGAGCTCTCATTCAAAATCCTGATATTTTACTCCTTGATGAACCAACCAATAATCTTGATAAAGAAGGTATTTGGCATCTCACAACATTTTTACAAAACTATAAGAAAACAGTTTTAGTTATTTCCCATGATGCAGAATTTCTCAATAGTTTTACTGACGGAGTTATTTATCTCGATGTTCACACCAAAGTGACTGAACAATTTGTTTGAGATTACAACGATGTAGTAGAGCAAATTAAAAGAAAAATAGAAAAAGATAACATGGCAAATGCACGTCTTGCGAAAGAAGCACAAGCAAAAAAAGAGCAAGCAGAAAAATTTGCCCACAAATGATGAAAACTCAGACTTGTTGCAAAAAAGATGAGAGAAGCTGCTGACGACATGGAAGACGATATCGTAGATACAAGAAAAGAAGATAAAACGATTAGAGAATTCACCATTCCTCTACAAGAAGATATTGGATGAGTACTTCTCAAAATCAGATCAGTTCATATCATAAAAAATGATGAAGTAACGGTAAAGGATGTTGAAGTAGACCTCAGAAAAGATGATCACATTCTCCTTTCTGGACCAAATGGTATTGGAAAATCAACCCTTCTTGAAAAAATCGTAAACGGACAAGAAGACGGAGTATCACTCACTCCTGGAGTAAAAATAGGATACTATAGACAAGATTTCTCAAATCTAGATTTTAATGAAACGGTATACGATTGTTTAAGAAAAGCTGCTGGTCCAGATATGGAAGAGCAAGACTTAAGAAGTACTGCTGCCTGATTTTTAATCAACTGAGAAATCATGAAATCTCAAATCGGAGTATTATCAGAATGAATGAAATGACTCGTTGCATTTTGTCGTCTCGTATTTTTAAAACCTGGTATTTTAATACTCGATGAACCAACCAATCACATCAACTTTAGACATATTCCAGTAATTGCTGAAGCATTGGATAAATTTGAAGGAGGAATGATTCTCGTTTCTCACGTAGATGAATTTGTGTGGCAAATCAGAATTGACCAATATTTAGACTTAGACTAAGAAATATCAAAAATACTCTACCAAAAAAGAAGAAAAATAGAAATATTTTCTTCTTTTTTTATCTACAAAAATCTATTTCTAGTAGACAAATATGAAAAGATTTTTTTATTTTCTCAAGAAAAAAGAGCTTCTATTTATTTTCAAAGCTCTATGATATCTCACATAAAATTTGACTTCACTCAAAAAATAATTATAAGATATAAGTTTATTTCTTTATTTTATCTCATATGGCTGAAATATTTGAATTCCCTGGAACACAAGAAAGATTACAACAAATACACAAAGAAGAAAGTCTTATCGGACTAGAAGGTCTCGTTGAAAGTTGACTCAAAGAAACTCCTCAAAGAGTCAATGAATTACTATCGATCCCTTTAAATCAAATAGTTACCCTCTCTCCTGAAGAAATGAAAAATATCATGTTTGATTTTTTTCTCCATAAACTTGAGTGAAGTCAGACGAAACTTACTTTAGATGTTATTCAGGCAACTCAATATTTATCGGATCTCTTGTTGAAATTGTGAGTAGTAATGGACGAAGAAACGAGAGAAACTCTACAAAATCCGTATTATACCTATTGGTTAGAAAGAGAAAGTCCCAAAAGAGCATGAGACGCCAGTGTTTTTAATCTCGTTTTCCCAAAATCAAGAAAAGTATTTCTCACACCGGAAGAATACATACATTTTGCTCTTAGCGGATATAGTTTTTATTTTGGAAAAGATTTTGCTGGATGAATGCATAAAGTACTCCCCTTTGCTGAAAATTTCACTCATGAAAATCCTTTTTTTAGAAGAAATTTTCAAATTATAAACGGAAATTAAAAAGAAGTATATTATAATACTTCTTTTTTAATAGATTTTTTGGTACTCAAAACCGCTTGATTATGAGGAGTTTTTAAGGTTGGTTGAGGAGTATGAAAGGTGGTAGGACTTAAATTATTTATTACCTTTTGCTCTATTATGAGTTTTACATAACATTTGACAATTTTTATTATCTGTTGCTCATCATTTACTCCAAGCTGTAACATGGTCTGCATCCATTTCATTTAAATTCCATATTTTTGTTTTATTTGAGTCATGTCAAATAGCACATAAAGGACAATTTGATTCATTTTTATTTTTTGCTCATTCTGTTTGTTTTTGATATATTGTTTTTTTTGTAGCATCATCAAAAACTCTTACTTCTAATAATTTAGTATCAACTTCTCATCCAAGTATAAATTCAAATATTCATTTACGATTTTTAATATATGAATCTCAATATAGTTTTTTAACTTTACTTGAAATATCTGTAGGATTATAAGGAGTATTATGATACGTTTCATATAATCTTCACCACTCAAGTCATTTCATCTCATTTTCCACATCTATAAAAACAGTAGATACCCAATCAATTACAGAATTAAAGTAATTTTTTAATTCTGTTATATTTGTATCATTTCTATGAAAACTCATATAATCGCCAATATTTCATTTACTTACCCAATCTAAAGCTCTTTCTAAAAAATCTTGACGAAGTGCAGTCCCTGATATGTAAGCACCCCATTTTTGAATATTTGCATTTTGGCTATTACTAAATTCTGCTTTACATAATGTAATAAAAGGTCCTGAATATACAGCATTTAATAGCTCTTGATGATTAAGAGGAACTCCAGCAATATTAATAGTTTTGAACCATTCTTTAATTTCACTTTCTGTTCATTCACATTCATAAATTAAAAGTTTTGTTTCAAGAATTTTATTTTGTTTATCACTAGCAATCCCACTAAAGTATTGTTCCATTCCGTTTTCATCTTTAATAGCAAATTTTCAAGTAACATACCTACCAATACTTGTTATTCTTTGTTGTCAGTCTAGAACTTCAAATTTATCTTTATCAGTTTTATTGAAATAAATAAGTCATAAAGGATATCATTTCAGAATAGATTCAATAACTGCAACATCTTTTTTCCCATCAGCATAAATATAATTTCTTTGATATTCAGGTTGAATAGTTAGTTTTCCAAAAAGACCAAAGAGTCATTTTCATTCAAGTTCGTTATATGTAAATCCATTACAAATATCTTTTATAGTAATTTCAGTTTTTAAGATTGTTTTCATAATATTATTTTTTATGTTTTATTAAAATTCTACCATAAGTTCTTATTCCATTAACAACAGAACATCATCATCTATCTTCTTTATGTGGCTTATAATTAATTTTTTCCAAAATTTCTTTTGGTGCTGATGCACGAGTATTTCAGCTTGCTTGCCATATAATTTCAAACTGTTCTGGTGAATACTTGTCAAGAAACGATATAGGAACTCACATAACTCAATTATAGTCATTTGGGATATTTTTTACTAATGATACTTCTATTGCATCATAATTATCATACTTATCAAATGGCTTTTTTGTAACAAATTTAATTATATCATTTTCACTCATTAATCAAATAGGCTGATGTCTTCTTCAATGATCTAGATTAGTAAACCATCTTACTCAAACTACTCTTTGAAAATATTTACCTTCACGAATTTCTCATGTAAATTTTTTCATATCTACAACATCTTTGGGAACTTCAAACTCTCTATCTCCACTTGTAATACTAGGACCTAACCAGAGTTTATTATCTTTAATTAGCGGAAAAACTTCTTTATATGTTATTGCATTTAAATTTCAAATTATTAAAAATTTTTTATTATAATCAAATAACTGTTTTACATATTCTCTAAATAAACTAAATGGAGGATTAGTAACTACAATATCAGCTTGTTTTAATAATTCAATAGATTCATCACTTCTAAAATCACCATTACCTTCAAGAGGTGACCATTCATTATTTTTGTTTTCTTGTAATTGTTTTGCTATATCTTTTAAATTAAATTCACCATCTCAGTCATAATCTCCAACATCATTGATAATGAATTTATTCGCTGTTATTTTTGGTCTCCCTTTAACTGGCGTAAGTGTTATATCATCTCAAAATAATCCTAATTGGGTATTTGCAATTGGAGATGGTTTGTAACTGGTAGAAATAAGTCTTTTGAGTTTTAGTGTTTTAAAATTAAGAACAAAGTATCTAAAAAAGTTACTTTCAAATGGGTCATCACAGTTACAGTAAATTGTTTTATCTTTGAAAACATCAGGATTATATTCTAAATATGCAGATATTTCCTTTTGAATATCATGAAATTGTGTATAAAACTCATCATTCTTTGCTTTTTTAGCATTTGTTAGATTATGATTTGCCATATTTAATCAAATTAAATAAAAAATATTTAAAATATTATATATCTAATAAAAATAATGCAAAAAATAATATTTTTTATTAATAATTTGTAATTTTTATTAAGACAATTATTATATTTATATATACAATTTAATTCAAAAATTAAATGTTCTACCTACACTCAATTTATAAAAATACAAGGTATATTGTATTTATTCAAACAAAATATCATCAAAATATTTTGCCAGTTAATGATGTTTCTCCAAGGTCTTTAGATGTTTTACTAAAGACTATTTGAGATTATAGAGGAGGAATGTTTAGAAGCATAAGAATCCATGCACAAGATATTACTACACTTAAAGTATATGAAATGAACTTTTATAATTATAAGAATAATGTTATAAAAAATTCAGAATTTTGGAGAAATATTTTTAATAAATATCAGAAATTCTCAGGTATCTTAAACTTTATACTTTATCAATTTGTTTATAAAAAAGAAGTTGATTTTTTTTGAAATAATATAACAAATACAAAACCAAAATATCTAATAGACAAAACATCTGATTTTTTGGATATTGTTTTTTCAAAGAAAAGAGAATATAAAAAAGATAAAAACTGAAAAGAAATTATTGAATATATAGACTTTTTTGAGAATAAATTATATATAAATGAAGAACTATTTACACTAGATAAATCAACAAAGTCTTGATACTTTTTAAAGTTAATTACTCAATATTTTTCAAAAGAAGAAAATATTTCAGATATTTCTTTAAGTGATTTTGTTGATTTCTATGAAAAGCAATCAAAAAAGGACTGACAAGATTATGATTATTTAACTTTAACTAATGATAATATTAAAAATTCATATATTCATACTATTAATACAAATGTATTAAAAAAATATAATAAAGGAATTTTAGAGATGGAAGATTACTACATTAAAGTAATTACAGATTAAAAATTTTTTTAGAATAGATTAAAAATAGATATGTTATCTATTTGTATTCTTTGTTTATCTGTGCCAAAAAAATAAAATACTTGTTGCGAGTGGAGTTTCCACCGCACAGGTATTTTTTTTAATGCATTGAAAACTTACCTCGAAATTATGAGCTCATTTTTCTCACTCTTTTCTTTCCCTCATATAAATTTTATTTTGAAAGCAGAAGATTTTCTCAAACTTTGGTGGTCCTGACCACTGACCACCACTAAGTTTGAAAAAATCTGCTTTCATTACTCTATAATCTTTGAGGGAAAGAAAGAAGCGTGACTTATAAATAAAACGTTTTTCTCCGACTCAATAATGTCGGAGCAGTTATAACTTTAAACTAGTACTGAAAACTTTATATTAGTACTTCCGGAAGTCATTATTTTTATTAATTATGACTAAAAAATTAAATTTAGAAAATGATATTATTCATTTTTGACTAGACCATTTAGAAGTTTATGGAACTTTTAAATATGAGTCTGAATTGTTTAACTCTCTTGATTTTGATAACTCAAATTACGGAGAAATAGAAGATTACACTTTTACAAAAAATGAAGTGCAAAAATATTTATACAAAATTATATTTACTAAAAATAACTATTCCCTGTTTGCATATTATAAATGAGATAATTCTCAAAATATTGCAACAAAGGATTATATTGTGATTTATTCAACTGCTTTTAAACTTTTATCTTATGAAGAAATATTATATTTTTTAGAATGATACTTTGATTTAAAATATTGTAGGAGGTTTGATATATGTTTGGATATAGACTGAAATATAAATGATATTTTAAAAGAATTTTGAGATGTTCCAACTTCTAGAGTATATAAAAAATCTTGAAGTATAGAAACACTTTATATATGAGAAGTAAAAAACACTCTTAATAAAAGACAACTTATAAGGATTTATGATAAACAAAAGGATTTAATTCAAAAAAAGAAATTAAAACTTTATGATACATATTTTACTTATGATGATGTGACGAGGGTAGAAATAGAGGTAAGGCAAGAACTTGCCAAAAATAGAAGCTATTATGATGTGTTTGATGATAGTCTTTTAATCTGAATTTTTAAGAATTATATTTATAAATATTCTAAAATATTTGAAAGTCTGTCTTGAGATAAAGTTAGTTTATATAAAAAGAAAGAAATTTTTGATCCAGAAAAATTTCAAGCTTTGTACTATAAAACCCAAAGAGTAAATATATTTCTCTGACATGCTAAAACTATTTATAATCTATGATTTTGCCCTGTAAGAGTTTTAATTGGTGAATGATATATTCAAGAATTAACAAAAAGAGCTTTATGAGTTGAAAAGATAGAAAAGCTTATTGAAAGAGAAAAAAGAATTATAGAACAAGCTTATGAAACTAAAGAGCTTCTTCTTAATCCTGAAAAAATACTTTCTGACTTTTACAAATATGGAAAATTTTAGAGTAGAAATAGATATAGAAAAATATCAAAACTATCTAAAAGAGACTTATCCTCTTTTAGATGAAAATATTATTAAAGAGTTTATTTTATACTGGAATGATTTTTTACAGGATTACTATTTTTTATGTATTGAAAATGAATTTTAAATTTGACATATATAATAAAATTAGTATTTTTATTCTCGATAAGAATGAAATATAAGAATAATTTTATTTATTAAGAATAAATATATGATTTCACAAAAGCTTAAAATATTATTAGAAATTAATAATTTATTGAAAAAATGAGTTCATCCATCAATAACTAAGATTGCTATTTGAATTTGAACTCCAAAATCTTTGGCTACAACTTTAAAAATTACAAACGAACTTTACCAAGAATGATATATAACTAAAGATAATAATAATAAAATAATCTGAATAACTAAGAGATGAGAATATTATATTTGAGAAGAAAAATTAGTTCTGAAAAATAAAGTTAAATTATTTGATATACCAATATTATGAAATATTTCCTGCTGAAATATGTTAGAAGCTTTCGAAGAAATAAAATGATATATTTCAATTTCTGAAGATATATTAAAATGAAATCCAAGCGAATATTTTATTTTAGAAGCAAATGGAGATTCGATGAATAATTATATAACTCCTATAAATAATGGGGATTTATTATTAATGAAAAAACAAAATTATGCTTCAAATTGAGATGTAGTTATAGCCTTATATGATTATGAAAAAGCAACATTAAAAGAATATAAAAGGAATAATCTTTGATACATACAACTTATTCCTCATTCTACAAGCGAGATACATAAACCTATAATTATAAATGACAATTTAATAATACAATGAATTTTTGTAAGAAATATAGGACAATTTAATTTTTAAAAATAAATATTTATGAACAGAATTATATTTTACATATAAAAAAATCTCCAACATCTTTGCAGAAAATTAGAGATTAAGTCGAATTGAGAGCCGACCCCTATATTATAGGTTAAAAGGATTTTTTGCAAGTTTTAATTTTTAAATTTAAAATAATGAATACACTTTTAATTTCCTATGATTTAGGATGACCTGAAACATCAATTGATTATAAAAAATTGATTGATTATATAAAAACTTTTTCTTATAAAAAACCCCTTGAATCATTTTGGTTCATTTCAACAAATAAATCTAGTTCTGATATAAGAGATGAATTACAAAAAATATTAGATAATAATGATAAATTACTTGTTATGAAAGTTAATTGAAACTGGTGGGCTTCATACAATATTTCAAGAGATGTAACTGACTGGATGAAAGAAAATATTTAACATTTAATTTATATACCATGAATAATAAAAAGACTTGAGAAAAATTATCTTCTCTATCAGCAAAGATTCTTAGAAATCCTGATTCTTCAATGATTCAAAAGAAGCTAGCATGATGAGTATTGTCTCAATCATCAACTGATAAACAAACATGAAAAGAAATGGAAACAATTGCATCATCTGTTTTAAAAAGTGATAAATATAATGATTTAACAAAATCTTTAGCTGCATCTTTAGTTTCTCAATCTAATAAAAATAGATAAACCTATGAAAGCAATAATATATTATAGAAAATCAACTGATACCGATGATAAACAAATCAATAGTTTAGAGCATCAGTTGAATAATTGCAGGAGAACTGCAGAATTAAATAATTTGGAGATTTACAAAGAAATCGGAGAAAGTAAATCTGCCAAAACTGAGTTCACGAGAGAGTGATTTAATGAAATGATAACTCATGCAAAACTAGGAAGAATTGATTATATCATCTGTGATGAGCCTAAAAGACTTTCTAGAAATAATCTTGATACTTCAAGAATTATTGATTTGCTTGATAAAAAACAAATCAAAGGGATTTTGTGTACTTCAAGAGAATATCACGGAGAAAATAGTAGAGATAAATTTCTTTTGCAACTAGATTTATCCCTTTCAAAAATGGATAACGAAGATAGAGCCAAAGATATCAAAGATAAAATGATAACAGCTTTTAAAAAAGGTCAATGGGTAGCAAAAGCACCTGTTTGATATAAAAATATCACTATCAAAAAAGGTCATAAAACTATCGAAGTTGATATAGAAAAAGCCCCTCATATAAAAAGAGCTTTTGAACTCAGAGCTTCTTGATATTCTTATGAAAAAATTTCTGAGTATCTTTTTGAAAATGATATCTATAGTGATGCCACTAAAAAATGATATAGAGTGGAGCAGATAAAAAGAATCCTCAATAATAAATTTTATATGTGAGTTATGGAATGGGGATGACTCGAAGTTCAAGGAAAACATAAAGCTATTATTTCTCCAGAACTATTCGCAAAATGAAGTGGAATAATTCCAAGAAAAGAAACTATAAGAACTTTTAGAAGTTCAAAATATAATTTTACTGGATTACTCAGAGGAAAAGAGGAAGATTTATCTATGTGATGATATGTGAATAAATGAAAAGTATATTATCAAGCAGGATATAACGCAAAAATTAATATAAATATTAGTGAAAGGCTTTTATTTGAGAAAGTACATGAGTTTTTTAAGCCATTTGATGATTTACCAAAACCAGTGCAAGAAATCACAAAAGAAATGCTTCAAGATATTTATAATAAAGCAACGCATCAAAGAGAATCAGATGTTGAGAAAATTAAAATCAAGATAAAATCTCTCAAAGATAAAAAAGATATCTTACTCGATAGATTTTTAGAAGGAGAAATTGAAAAAGAAATATATAAAATGAAGAATAAAAGTATTGATGAGGAAATTAAAAACCTTGAAAAAAACCTCTCCTCAGTTACAAAAATTTCTTCAAAATTTCATAAAACACTAAAAGTGCATACTGAGCTGATTTTATCGCTTTACAGTCGCTATAATTGACTCTCAGATGATGAAAAAATAAATATTTTGAACTCTCTGAAAATGACCTTCATACTGAGCTCAAAAAAAGAGCTCTACATAGCGGAAAAATCGCCATATAAAGCTCTCGAAAATCTATTATTTCACATTTGGTACTCCAACAAGGAAAATTTTGAACAAATATATAACTTTGTAAAACAAATGCCTTTGAGATTTGCTAAATGATTATTTGCCTTTTATTCAAGCGAGTTTAAAAGTAATAAAAATATACTTGATAAACTTAATAAAGAACAAAGGCTTTTGTATTGAATAAGCTAAAATAAATATTATATATAATAAGACAAAGATATTTGAACTTATATATAAATAATCTTATAGACTAATGATTTAGGTTATTATAACAAATGAGAATGTTAAGTTTTGCTAAGGTATTTTTAATTTTCTTACACGATAAAAAAGATGTGAAGACCATATTGATTATGAAAACGGACAACAAGTGATTATTCTAAAACTATTGATATAAAATTTTTAAAGAAATATTGATATTTAGATAAGCAAGTAGATTATAAATCTTGAAATTTGTATTGGACTAGAAATTGAGAAGCAAATTGAAATATTTGAATAGAAGTGAATAAATCAGAGACAAATTGATATATAAGAGTTTATTTTACTCAAACTAGTTATGATTGAATAAAAAAAGAGTTAGATTATAAAATAAATCTAGTTTCAACACCTTGCAACTATTGATGATTAAGGTGGTGGTTTGAATGCCCTTGTAAATGAAATAGATGTAGTATTTTATATTTACAAAGTAATTGAATTTTTGCTAGTAGAAAAACACTTGATTTAGTTTATGATGAACAAAAGAAAAGTAAAAGACGGAGGTATTTATGATATATAATGTGAGATAATCTTACAAAGATTTATGCAATACAAAAAACTATGAAATATCCTATTAGAAACTGAAAATATACTAAAAAAGCTCAAAGAATTTTAAGACTTAGAAAAAAAGTACCAACTGAAGAAGAAATAGAAAGAATGAGTGAAGTTTTAGGATGGTAGATATTACAGACTAATAATTTAGGTAAAAAATAAAGATTGATAAGCTTATTTTTTATCAATCTTTAAATGTCTATCTTTTATAAGTACAATATGAAAAATATTGTTAATAAAGTATCAAAATACTCTATTTGTGTCTGAACATATTATTTCATAAAAGTCACTTTCATATTGTTCAAATTTATTACAAAAAATGCTTTTATATTCATTATTACTTTCGCAAGGAGTAACTCTTTTTATAAATGGATTATTTCTTAATTCACTTCTCTTTATGGTAGAAGTATGAGATAATTTATCAATTAAATTTTTAGTTTGACTTATATTAGATAATCAACAATGACTATGTAAATAATCTTTAAAAACAAAAACAATTTTTTTATTTATTTGTTCAGAATATTCATCTGTTTTATCTTCAATAGGGATTAAAGATTTTTCTTTGATATTTTGAGGAATTATTGAATTATTTTTTATCTTTTTATTTTTTGCTTTTTTTCCCATAAATTATTTCTTAATCTTAGATTTATAATAATCTTTCATTACTTCATCTTTTATTATATTATTAGAAGACTCACTTTCTTCTAATTCTCATCTAGCCTCTAACCAAGGTTTCTCATTATGTGTTAACCAAACTAAATAATCACTTTCATAAACTCAGTAAATTTTATATACTTCTTCTAAAATTTTAATTTCATCTTTATTAAAAATACTTAAATCACTAGATTTAGTACTTGAAATATCCATATATCAATAACTTCTATATTCTCTATATAATTCAGGAACAACAGGTCAGTTAACCCAAGCTTCAATATTATTATTAAATAATTTTTTATTATTTATAGCTAAATTCCAAGCTTGAGCATAATAAGTTAATTTTTGTAATTTTTTATGATTTATTTTTTTTCAATCCTTTCTTGATTTTTCTATAAAAAACAAAGCTATATTAAAAAGTTTATTAGTATCACTTCAAAACATATTTAAAAAATTCATAATAGTGATATTAAAAAATAATTGCGAACATTATATAAAAAATATTATTTTTTTCAAATTATTTAATTTTATAGCTTTAAAAACTAATTTAAAACATTCTATTGATTTATTATCAATTATAGTTATATTATTTTTAATATTTAATAAATAAAAAATATTATGAAAATAGAATTAGATATTGAATGATTACTTGAAAAAAATAAGATGAAATTAAGTGATTTAGAAAAACTTGTAAATTTGAGTTATCAACAACTTTGGAATATTAAAGAATGAAGAACAACAAAAATAAGCTTTGAAACAATTTGAGAACTTTTAAAAGGGTTTAAATGTAAACCTAATGATTTATTTAAAATAACTAAGTAATTTTATGGAAAAAACTTTTAAAGATTATTTAATAGAGTTTGACTCTAAATATAGTGATATTGAAAAATTTGATAACACTTTTTATGAAAATCAAATTTGAGTAAAATCTTTTATTTCAAAAGCAAATGCAAAGGATAGTAAATGATGATATAGTGAAGAATATGTAAGAGCTAGGTTTGTTTATGCAATGGTAAACTCTTGAAAATATAATAAAGAATATATTTGTGTTGAGTTTGGTTATCCGAAATGAAATACAAAAACAACTTTAAATCCAGATATAGTAGTTTTTAAATCAAAAGATTGGTTGTCAGAATTTGAAAAATCAAAATCAAATAAAGATTTTAAATGGTTTAGACAAAACACTTTAGCTATTTTTGAAACAAAGAAGAATAATAAATCTGTTGATAGTGCTATTGAAAATCAATTAAGAAGTGCAATGGCTGAAAATGAGTCAGAAGATAGAGTTTTTTGAATTTATTTTGATAATGAAGATTGAATTCTAATTTTTAAAAAGATATGAAATTCAGAAATTAGAAGATTTTATGAAAATAAAGAATTACACCAAAACTGAATAAATGGTTTGTGATTAAATAATAGAGATTTACTTGTAGAGTTACCAACTCAAAAAGATTTAATTGAAAATAACGAAAGTATTTCTGATTTAACAAAATTAAAAACTGATAACTTAGATGCAATAGATGAAGTAAATTTTAAAGATGTAATGAACCTTTTAAAAAGGGCTAATGATAAAATAAAACCAAAAAATAACGAAAGAGATTTAATAGTTGAGTTTCTTACTTTAAAAGTTTTTGATGAAAAAAGAAGTAAAAAAGAAAATAAATATTTAGAATTTTATGTTCTTGATAATGAAATTAAAAATTGAAATGGAACTAACGAATTTAGAGAAAGAATTTTTAAACTTTATAAAGATGCTAAAAGAAAATATGAAAAGGTTTTATCTAAATCATTTTTTGAATATACAAAAAAAGAAGATTGAAACTTTGTTCCTAGTGATACAAATGATGAAAAGTTTTTAATTGAACTTATAAAGATATTTCAAAGAAATGCTATTTTAAAATCAAAAAATGAGAGTTTTAATCAAATAATTTTTAATAACTTTTGAAGTGATAGCCAAAAAGCTGATAAATGACAATTTTTCACACCAGTTCCAGTAGTAAAAGCAATTATAAACACTTTAAATCCTGTAAAAGATGAAGAATTATGCGACCCTTGTTCTTGAATATGTGATTTCTTAGCAATGTGATTTAGACATAGTCATAGAAAAGATGAAGATTATCCAGATAATGCAAGTCATTATTATTGATTTGATTTAGAACCTTGAAATTTAAAACTTGCTGAATTAAATCTTGTATTAAACTGAGATTGATGAGCAACATTAAAAACAATGAACTCTTTATATCAAAAACTTAGAGATGATAATTTAGAACCTTTAGAAGAATGATTATTTACTAAAGAAAATTATAAATTGCAAGATTGGAGTCCATTAAATAATCCTGATTTAGAATTAAAAAAGTTTAAAGTAATAGCAACAAATCCTCCATTTTGAAAAGGAAGAGATTTAAAAGTAGATGATGAGTCTAAAAAATATTTAGAGCTTTACGAA
Organism: Candidatus Altimarinota bacterium; assembly: GCA_024710565.1. Lineage (GTDB taxonomy): Bacteria > Patescibacteriota > Gracilibacteria > BD1-5 > UBA6164 > UBA7396. Next base: position 48,771 of record JANJUN010000010.1, read on the forward strand.
ACTTGGAAAGAAAAATCAAAAAAAGAGGATTGAAGTTATGGAGAACTTCCAAAGTCAATGGATATGTGAGTTTTATTCTTAGAAAATGCTTATAAATTACTTGAAGAGTGATGAAGACTTGCAATAGTTTTATCAAATAGTATTGCTTCAATTAAAGAATGGGAAAGTGTAAGAGCTTGGTTTATTTCAAAAATGAGAATAGTTTGATTGTTTGATTTACCAGCAAACACATTTTGAGAAACTTGAGTAGCAACAACAGTAATTGTAGCATATAAACCAACAAAAAAAGAACTTTTAAATGGTATTTTAGATGAAAATTACGAAGTATTTATCAAGGAAATTGAAAATATAGGTTATGAAGTAAAAACCGTTAAAAGAGCAATAGAATTTAAACCAACTTACATAATAAACGAAGAAACTTTTGAAAATACTTGAAATGTGCTTGAAGATTTTTCAAGTATGCAAAAAGAATTTAAAGAGTTTTTACAAAGACAAGAAGAAGAAATTAAAAAAGCTTTTCATTTAGATAAAATGGATTAAATATGAAAATTAAAGTTATAATGAATAATGAAAATATTCTATCTTCAAGAGATTTAAATATTATTTCAAAAAGAAGAAAAATATTTAAAAAATTAACATCTAAAGACCATTATTTACTAAAGGAGTTAATATCTACTAAAGATGAAATAATATTTATAAATGATAAAAAAGAAGAAGAAAAAATATATTCAGATATAAAAATAGTTTTTAATTGATATCAAAATAATTTATTTAGAATTTATAAGGAGTGAGAAAAATTATCAAATAATGATAAGATATTTTATGTTTATTGAGATAAAGTTAGCATTAATTACCTTTTGTTTTTTTTAACTCGTTCACATTTAGCATTATTTATAGGTTTATATAAAAAATGACAAACAATAAAATTTGTTAGATATACTGATATATTAAATATACCAATACCCAAACCAACGAATAATTGAATTATAAATAAATATGCCTTAACAAAAGTTATAGAAGAACTTTTATTAGCTGAAAGAGAAAAAATGTATTTTGCAATAAATGTTTTATCAGGCTCTATAGTTGAATTTATTTTAGAAGATATAGTTAAAAGAGAATTATTAGAGAAGTGATTAATTAAAGATGAAATCAAAGAAAAATTTAAAATGATGGAGTGATTAATTGAGTTATGTAAAATATACAATCTAATTGATAATGAAAATATAGAAAGAATTATTAGAGAAATCCAACAAAGGAGAAATATGATACATCCAAAAGTTCTAGAAACTTGAATTTGAGATATAGAAAACCACTCTATAAAATGTATGAGTAATTTAGAAGAAATTATTTTATATTATTGATTGTAAAATTATAAAATATGAAAACATATATTAAAAAACCTAAAAGTGTAAAAATAAATAATATTAAAGAGAAAGAATTTTCCTTAACTCCTTGAGATTTAAGGCATTTATATTTTTTAAATAATAATTTTAAAAAAATAGAAGATTTAAAAAATTATGAAAATGTTTGAGAACAAATCGATGTTATAAATTATCTATCTTTTGAAACTTGATATAATTTGTGAACTATATCTTGAATGAAAGGAATAATTTATGATGAAAAGGCAAATAGTGAAAATATCTCTCCATTTTTATATAAAAAATCAACAAAAAAATTATCAAAATGAGAAATAGTAATAAGTAGAAATGCTACTTTATGAAAGGCTTCATATATTACAACTGATATAAAATGTGTTTTAAATTGATGACTTTCTAATATTTTTATAAAAGATGAAATAAAAAGATTTTATGTTTTTTGATTTTTCTTTTCAAATTTTCCATCTGAGCAACTAAAATTAATAACTTCTTGATGATGAACTCAGCAAAATGCTAAAAGACAAAATGTTTTAGATATTAAAATCCCTTTCCCAACAATAAACAACCACAAAGAACCAGAAAAAATAGAAAAACTTGTTTCTCTAATAGTTCAAAATTTGATAGATAAAGAAGAACAAATAAAACTAAAAAATGAAATAATTGATGAGAAGATAGAGAAAGAATTGAGAAAAAATCAAGAATGAAAAGAATTAAAATATAGCTTTCCTAGAATTAATGAAATCAAAGCAGAAAAAAGATTAGATACTTGAATTTATACAAGAAAGTATAAGTATTATGAAAATAATATTATATGATATAAAAATTGATTTTATTATTTAGAAAAGTCAAAGATTAGTCCTTGAGTAACTCCACAAGATTATCACTTCTCAGATATAAAGAAAAATGATACTTTTTATAATTGGATTACTCCTAAAAATATTGAGAAAAGACAAATGACCTTCAATACATTTATACATACAAATACAAAATCAAAGGTAAAGAGTTATAGTTTAATTTTGAACGGTATAAGGTATGTTTGAAATGGTATTTTTAATGATAACTCAAGCACTATTTTTGCTAATCAAAATACACTTATAATAAATCAATTTTCAGAAAAAATAAAACAACTATTTTTATTTTGTTTTTTGACTTCAATAATCTGAAAAGAAATGCAAATGACAAGAAGAAATTTTTGAATTGTTCCTATATTATATACAGACGCTTTATGTAAAATACCTATTCCAAAATTTTCAGACTCAAAACAAGAAGAAATAGCAAAAGAGTATTATAACAAAGTTGATAAAAACACTGATTTAGATTTTGAAAACTATTTAGAAAAAGAAAAAAAAAGAAATAAAGAACTTTGAATATTTCAGTTAAATATGGAATTATTTTCTCTAAGAGAAGTACTAGAAGATTTAGTTGATAAAATCGTTATGGATGAAAAAATAACTATTAGTTTTGATTATTAAAAACTTATGATTTCAAAAGAAGAAGCTATAAAAAGAATAGATAGAGATTTTAAAAATCTCTTTAAAATTAAATCGAACTATTCATCTGAAGAAGTAAGTAAAAATTTAGATACAAATTATAAGTTTCTAATATTTACAAATTTTATTCAACATTCTTGGGATTTAAATAATTGAAAAGATATTTATAATTTTGCAGATTTCTATTGATTAAAATTATCAAATAAAGATAAATTAAATTTTTTAAATCATCACTTTAGATATTATTTAGATTTTTTTGAATTAATCGGGAATGATATAATAAAGAATTATAAAACAAAAGATTTTTTTGAAAAAGAAATATATTTGAAATTAGATGAAAAAGATTTAGAAAATATTCGCATAATACCAACTAAAGATTTAACAAATAAAGAATTTTGGGAATATTTTTATAAGTGATATATGGAAGATTTTTTTGCTAGTGTTTATTATACTTATTATGACAATGATTTAATAGATTGTAGATATAAATATGATAAAAAAGTTATTATAAATACTCTATCTTATATTTATAGTGTTTTATGAGATGAATTTGAAATTAATCAACAAATGTTCAATAAAAAACAAGAAATCTCATTTATGGATTTTATAATATCTTATAATTATGTTTGATTTATTGAAATAACTGAAATATGACTTTCTTATGAGGGAAATATAACTTATTGAATAAAAATATTATCAAAACTAAAAGATATATTAGATGAAATTGAAGAAAAAAGAAATTTGATATTAGATAAAATATTTGATGATAAATATAATGAAATAAAGATAAAAAAGAAAAATTGAGAACTTCATTTATTAGAATGAGAAATAAATATTTATTGAGACGATACAAAGTTTGTAGAATTAAAGAAACAATATCCATTTTCAAAAATAGAAACTGAAGTTCATAATAAAAATACGAATAAATTTAAAGTTATAGAAAAGATTAAATTGAAAAAAGATGATAAATAATTAAAATATAATTGCCTACTACCATATAGGACTTTTTACGAAAATCAAAGACACTTTGAAAATATAAAGACCTTTGATGAAGTATAAAGATTATGTCTTCACAAGTTAGTGAAAATAAATCTATATGAGAAGCTTTATATGAATTATTAAAAGTTTTTCAAGATATAGATTTAGAGAAAGAAGCTGAATAATAGCTTCTTTTTTTTATTTGATTTTCTGTTCAAATTTATTATAATCATAATTGATATATTTTAAATATTTTGAACATAATTATGGAGTATATAATTTATTGCAGGAAATCAACTGATGAAACTTCAGAGCTTCAAAAACAATCAATTCCAGACCAAATAAGGGCTTGTGTAGATTATGCAAATAGAGAATGATTAAAAATAAAAGAAAAACCAAAAGATTTTTCTTTATTTGAAAGCGAGTATGAATTACATAAAGAAGATAATGAGCCTGATATAGTAAATAGAAGAACTTATCAAGAAACAAGAAATTTATTTATTATAAAAGAGCAAGAAACTTGAAAAATTCCTTGAAAAAGAAATAAATGGAGAAATCTTATAAAATTAGTAAAAAAATGAGATATAAACTGAATAATTAGTTATTCTCCAGATAGACAAGCGAGGAATATGCTTGAAGCTTGAGAAATAATTGATTTATTAGACCAAAATAAATTGAAAGAAAATAAAGAAAAATGAAAAACTATTTTGTCTGTTAAATACCCAAACTTTCACTTTGAAGACAATGCAAGTTGAAAAATGATGTTAGGTATATGGTTTGTTTTTTCAAAACAATATAGCGATAAATTAAGTGATGATATTACAAGATGAAATAATAGTAAAGTTGCCTCTTGAAAAGCAATTTGAAGATTTAAACATTGATATTTTATAAATAAAGAATGATTTCACGAACCACATCAACAATTTTTTTCACTCATAAAAGAAGCTTTTGAAATGAAATTAAACTTAGTGCCTGAAAGTAAGATAAGGGATTTTTTAAATGCAAATTGATATTATAGAGAATATAAAGACTGAAGAAAAGAAGAAATATGAAAAAATGCTTTAGCGATTATGCTTAGAGATGAATTTTATTATTGAATATTTATAAATTGAGATACAATCACAGATTTAAGAGAAACAAATCCATATTTTCAAGCAGTAATAACTGAAGAACAATTTCAAATTATTAAATCAAGAGTTGAAAATAATCCTATATCTATAACAATGACTAAACAAAAGGATATTTACGAAGATATAGTTCCTTTTGATAATAGTTTTATTATAACTGAAGATAATTATCATTTAACTTTTTCTTTACCAAATAAACAAAGATATTTTGATAAACTTAATGAAGCTAATAAAAAATGAAAGTTATTAAAACTAAATGATATAGTAAAACCAAATCAAATAATTTATAGATGTGCAAATAAAAATAGTAAATATAATAATTTAAGTGTTAGTGCTTTAGATATAGATAATGCAATTATAGAAAAATTAAAATGATTTAAAATTTGAGAAAAGGAATTTCAAGAATATGTAAATTTTACTAATACAAGACTAGATGATATTTTAAAAACAACTAAAGAAAAGATTTCATCAAAGACAGTAGAAATATGAAGATTAAAATCAGAAAAAACAAAATATATGAAAGATAATATGAGTATAAAGAAAGATAAGGAAGAAGAAGAAATTTATGAGAATACAAAAGCTGATTATGATAAAAAAATAAATTTCTTAGTAAAAGAAATAGAAGCTCTGAATGAATGAGAAAGAAATGAGCTTGTAGAATTAGAAGTTTTTATAGATATACTTAATAATGCTAAAAAGTATTATGAAAAAGCTTCATATGTTCAAAAGTGAAAAATTGCTAAAATATTGTTTTTGAACATAAAAATAAACCACGAAAAAAGGCTTCATATTCAAGTAAAACCTGAATTAGAAACCTTGTTTAGTCCTGTTTGGTACTCCTATGGAGAATTGAACTCCAGTTCCAGCCTTGAGAAGGCCGTGTCCTAACCACTAGACGATAGGAGCAAGGAAAAACAACTTTAAAAAGTTGTTTTTATTTGGATATTATCCTAATTTAGCTCTTACTTCTTCTAAAGACATACCGTGAATATCAGAAGTTACTCACATTTGTCTAGCTGTTCCGTCAATAGTTAACATAGCTCATGCAACATCAACTGCATTCATATCAACTATTTTTTGTTCTGCGATCTCTTTTAATTGATTAAAAGTGATGTGTCCAACTTTATCTTTTTGAGCTACTTTTGAACCAGCTTTTAAATTTAATTTTGTTTTAATTAAGTATCCTGCTGGAGGTTGTTTTACAATGAAATCAAAACTTCTGTCTTCATACACAGTAATCAATACTGGTAATTGTTGCCCCATTCTATCTTTTGTTTCATCGTTGAATCTTTTTGTAAATTCAGGGATTGCTACTCAGTGTTGCCCAAGCGCAGGTCATACCGGAGGTGCTGGGTTCGCTTGTCCTCATTTAATTTGAAGTTTAATATATCATTTAATTGCTTTTGCCATAATTTTCTTTTATATAATTAAAAAATTACAAAATATTGAATTATTTTGTGAATACTTTTTCCTCGTATTTGTAGCGTGTTTTCGGGACAAACTCAATACTCGAAAATAAGTTTTTAAATTTAGAAGCCTGAGAATTATATAAAAAAAGGAAAAAAAATCAAATTTTTTTTTGACTCTATAAAGAAGAAAATATAATAGAGGTCATTATTATTAAAAAAATAGTATGATAAATGAAAATGATATTCAAACGTATGTCAACGAAGCTGAGAAAAAATCTCCAGATACACAGCATAAAAATTTAGAAAAAAGAATGAAGAGAGATGTTATGAGAGCTATCTCTGATTTTAATATGATCGAAGAATGAGAAACCATATTATTATGAGTTTCGTGAGGAAAAGATTCTATGTTACTCTGATATTTATTAAGTGAAATCAGAAAATCTTCAAAGAAAAAATTCAATATCAGGTGAGTCTATATTTTTAAAGAATTTCTCATCAATTGTGATATTATGTTTGAAGAAAAAAGACAATACTACGAAGATGTTTTATGAATTCCTCTCGAAAAAGTCGATGTTAAACTTCCTGAAGATTCAAAACTCAATGAAGGAATTGGACAATCCTGCCAATGGTGCGCGTATGCCAGAAGAATTGCCATGATGAAACTGTGTAAAAAATATGGTGCCTCAAAAATAGCTTTTGGTCATCATATGGATGATATCGTAGTAACGACATTTATGAATATGGTACAAGGAAGAAAAATGAAAATTATGCCTCCGATGAATCGTATGAGAATGTGAGATATCGCTTTTATCAGACCTATGGCATATCTGAGAGAAAAAGATGTGATGAGAATGGTACTTGCAAAAGATATCCCTTTTTCTGGATGTAATTGTCCGGTTGGAGAAGATAAAATGAGAAATAAAATCAAAAGAGAAATCGTTTGGGCAAATGAAAAAATACTTCCAAATTTTGTTGAAAATACCTTTTGGGCACTCATAAAAGATTTTAGAGAAAAATATGAAAGCATCAATTATAGTATGTAAAAAAAATACTTGAAACAAAAAAGTTTCAAGTATTTTTTAATGATGATATCCGCTTCATTTTTTTATCATTTCTATTCTATAAATCTGTTCTAAAAGCATTAAATACGCTAAAGAATGTGGAAATGTCATAGGAGAAAATGAAAGTTTCAGATCTATGAGGTGTACAATTTTTGCAATATTTACTCCATATGCTCATCAAATAATGAAAATTATATCTCAAAAATGTTGTTTATTTTTCTCAACTAAATGATATAATTCCTGAGTAGAAATGATTTTCCCCTCAATATACAAAAGGATTTTATATCCTTTTATTTTCTCTAATTTTTCTTTTAAAATATCTGTTTCCTCTTCAACAATTTCTCACTCATTTTTTCTTTTTGATGGTTTTAATTTGATGATTTCTACCTCTTTTGAAAGTCTTTTTTCATACTCTCGTATTGATTCATCAAAATGTTTATATGTATCTGAAAAAAAAATTAGTTTATACATGATGATGCTGTTGTTAATTTTTGAAAGTATTCATCGATTAGATCAAGAGAAGCATATGTATTCATAAATGATTCTAAAGTTTCTCCATCCGTAAAATGTAAATATGTGATATGCGCCTGAGTAATAATTTGTGACTGAATACCATATGCAAGAATATATTTATCTCACTCATCAATATCATTCACAAATTTTTGAAGTCTCACTTTTTTTCATTTTTTCAAAAATGTATCGGGTTGAGAAAGATCTGAATGTATTTCAATTGCTCTCGTATTTAAAAAAGACTGTATTGCTTTTTTTATCTCTTTATGAGATATTTCTCACGCTTCTAAACATTGAATAAAGTTTTCTCTACTCGTTCTAGAAATTTTCCCCAAAGAAGCGATTTGTGAAATATATTTTTCTTTTATTTGAGCATTTTGGTCAAAAGATAATATTCAATGAAATATTTTCTTCATATTTTCAATAATTCCCATAAAAGGGATGGTATTGTTTGATAATTGATTATTTCTCGTATTGATGGATCTTCACGATTCTGGATCTCACATATAAATAGTTTAAAAAATAAGGTTCTTATAATACATATAATTATTATTTGTCAAGAAGAATAATTTGTGTTTCTTGAGAAGTTCTTTGCTTGAATTCATATCCACCAGCTTCCAAAGTTTTATCTGAAACAACAAGTCTATACGGAATTCCAAGTAAATCTGCATCACTCGCTTTTTGTCAAAATCCTACCTTCTCTCTATCATCAATAATGACTTCTTTTCCTTCTCTTTCTAATTTCTCAGCTATTTTTTTTGCGGTATCAAATTTTTCTCACATCACAATAATATAATGCGTCGCTGGTGCAATATTTTCTGGCCAAACCAATCATTTCTCATCAGAAAAATATTCTGCAATTACTCACATCAGTCTTGAAATACCAATTCCATAACACCCCATATAAACAGTATTTGTTTTCCCATCAGCATCTGAATATTTCGCGTCAAATGCGTCACTGAATTTTGTCATAAGTGGAAAAATATTTCCTACTTCTGAGGCTTTATGAACTATATGATTTTTTGAACCACATTTTTGACAAATAAATCAAGTTTCAAGGTTAATAAGCTCTTCATTGTGTGAAAGTCAGCAATCCTGACAAATATAAATATTATCCTCTCCAATTCATAAAACCGTTTGGTATTCATGACTATTTAATGTCGTAAAATCTCCTCCACTCGAAATAGTTTCATACGTATCTTTCCCTATTCAGAGTCTATCATAAATTTTTCTATAGGCTATTTTTACCATTTCATAATACTCAAGTAGTTTTTCTTCTGATGTGTGAAATGAATAGAGATCTTTCATAAGAAATTCTCTTCCTCTTAATAATCCCGATTTTGCTCTTTTTTCATTTCTAAATTTATTTTGAATTTGATACACTCAAAACTCCAAATCTTTGTAGGATTGAATAAATTCTTTCATAAGTGGAGTAACGACTTCTTCATGTGTCGGATTGAGCGCGTACTCTTTTCATTCTGCCGCTGGAAGTTTAAAAAGGACATCCACCACATCCCATCTTCCTGTTTGCATCCAATGTTCTCTACTTCACAAAGCAGACATAAGAATTTCTTGTGCTCAAATAGCATTCATCTCTTCTCTCACGATATTTTCTATTTTTCTTAACACTTTTAATCAAAGCGGTAAGTAGTTATATGCTCAAGCCATTTCTTGTCTAATAAATCCTGCTTGTAAAAGGTGTGAAGTTGAAATATTGTCTGATATTTTTGGTGCTGATTTTAAAGTTTTTACTGGAAACTTTGATAATTGTAACATAATTTTATAATTAGATAGTAAATAAATAATATTTTAAAATAACAAAAAATATACCCCAAAGGGATTTTTGAAATAACAAAATATATTATTCATTTTTCTATTCATATGAGTTGATTATGCATTAACAAAAGGATTATATAAAAATCGCTTTATTTTTCAAATTTATATTCAAAAGTTTTTGTTC
>JANJUN010000080.1 GCA_024710565.1 Candidatus Altimarinota bacterium
TCTATCACACCCAGCAGCATCTTTATAACTTCTTTTTAATATTGGCGAACCATATTGACAAAAAGGTGCTGACATTATTGGACATACAGGAACTTTCTTTTCACAATTTCCTAATAGTTCACATAAGAAATTATCTACATCAGTATTATTTTCTAATTCTGTTTGGATTTTTTGTATTCCACTATCTAAATAAGAAAGCATTTGTGAGATCGTTGTATTTGATTTATATTTTGACCCAAGTGTTTGTAATTGTCCTTTTACTTGTGTTAAAAGCAATTTATATTTGGTATCATCGTTGATTTCTTTTCTCATCGTTGCTACTTTATTCAAAAATAAATCAAGTTTATCTTTATTGGCAACATTTGTAGTAGTAGTTGTTGTTGTAGTGGTTCCTCCAGTTAGATTTACACTACAAGCAGAAGATGATGGACAAATAAAATAATGATATTTCCCTCCATTTGAAAAACAATCACTTCTTTTGTAGTTTGAAAATTCTTGGTTATATTTTTCTTTTAAATTGGTACACTCTGATTGAGAGGTATATCCATCAGAAAGTATATTTCCTTCTTTGGTTTGTTTATCAAGTTCTGTTTGTGAGATACTTGAAGCGAATGTATTTGATACTCACATAAGAGCTATCAATACAGTCATAAAACATAGTATTTTTTTCATATATAAAAGTAAATAAATAAATTAAAAAATTAACAAAAAAGAATGTTTTAATTATTGTTTTTTCATAGAAAAAAAGTAAAAATATAATATATGCGGGAATATGGTAATATTTTTTATTCCTTTTGTCAAATAAAAACTTGAAAAAACTTGAAAAAATTATATAAATAAAGAAATATTTTTTACTTATACAAATATGAAAGGAAAAGTTTTTCAAGTTATTATGAAAGTTTTGATACTAACAGGGATATTTTTTATGTTAATAAATTATTTTTGATATTTTTTAAATGCTTCAGAATCTCTCAATAAATCTACCAACTCTAATAAAGAAAAATTTACTTCAAAGGATATTGATATTATAGGAAATGTTTGAGTTGCTATCGCTACCAATATTTGAACCAGATATAAACAAACCAAAGAAACCCCTATCAATGCGTATAAAGATGTAATAGAAGTTGGATATATTTTATGAAATCAAAATATTGCAAAAGATGCTCTTATAACAGCAAATATGGTTTTTCTCAATGAATACTTTAACATCTTAAAAACAGATATTAGGTCTCTGCTTTCATCCTCAAATGATAGAGAATTTGCATTAAATTCTTTTATTGCTCAACTAGAATATAGATACAAAATCGCATCTGAAAGTATTTCAAAATTAAATTCACAAAAAACAGAACTTCTCAAAACATATGAAAATTCAAACAAAGAAATTGAATTATTAAAAACAAAAATTGGATCTGATTTTTCAAATTTTAATAATACTGAAACGGTAAAAAATATCGATCATTTCCTAGAAATAAAAAAAGAAAATACCAACGTCCTTACTTATATCGTTTTTGTAAATAAATTTATTGATTATTATACTACTCTCAATAACTACAATAAAAAAGTACTCGATACTCTTATAAATAATAAAGAAATTCTCATAAAAAATACTCAAGTAGTTATCCCAGATACAGGTTGAGAACTTTTAAAACAACTCAAACTTCTCTATACAGAAGACGAATGGAAACAATAAAAAAATGTGAATTTTCACATTTTTTTTAAACAGTAATAAATGGAGCAAAAATAATTCTATTATTTTTATTTTGTAAAAAAGCATCTCTGAGATAATCAAGATTGAGTTCACTTCTATATGCGGCATTTCATCTTTGAAGTAAATGATATCAAACTGTTTTTATTTTATAACTTACATCATAACGATTACAGGTTCTTGGACAGATATCATCAGTTGCATAATATCACCTTGCTGGATTTTCAATAGCACTCGTATCACAAAGTCTTCCAGTAAACACTAATGCCCAAGGATAGTAAAGATCTATTCAAAGCGCTCATTGTTCCTCTTTTTTTCATTCATCAGGAAGTGGTTTTAGTAATGAGGAATATAAATCTTCTCTTTTCTCCATATAATCCAAGGCAACTCTTTGAATAGAATATTTATTTAAAAAATTTTGATAGATTTCTAAATTTACTTCACTTGAGGCATAAAATTTCAATTGCCACTTTATAATTTCCTTTTTCATCGTTTCAATTTCTTGAGAAGATTTATTTTTTATCAACTCTCAAGAAGGATGAACTTCATATCCATAGGTATCGATAAGTGGAGTTTTAAGCAGTTTATGAATAAGTCTTCCAAAAGATATTTTTAGATTTGGATATTTTGTATTTATAAGTCTGAGTACTCAAAAATCATTTACTACTACTTCAATAGGATTTTTTATATTTAATTGATTGAGGTAGGCTAAACTTTCCTCTAATTTTTCGAGCATCTTATTTCCAACATATGGCGTTACGAGAGTAAAAACTCTTACCTTATGAGGAGGATATTTTTTATCAAATTCTCTCAATTTTTCAATTGCTTTTTCAACTTCATGTTTATATGGAATCAAATATTCACAATTATCGCTTCCATAATAAATTCCATCAATTTTAGAAAACACCTCTGGTCAAAACTTTTTTTTAAGTTCTCTAATGGCCATAAAATTAACTTCGTATTGTGGAGAAATAGTTTCAGCAAGTTCTCCTGGAAAATTTTGCATGAAAAAAGAAGCAATTTCTCTATCAGTTTTCCCAGTTGAGAGTAAAAATCACTCATTTAAGAGGTTAAAGTATTCTAAGTTTGTTCCAATATGAATATGTAAGTTCATGCTATTTTTTTAATGATATTGTGGCTCTGGTGGAGGAACTAAGTTTTCTAATAAATCTTTTACTTTTTGTTTAAAATGATTGAAAGTATCCTTTTTTTTAAATACGTATATTGTCGTTAATTGCAAATCTCCAGTATAATCTGGAACTGTATAATATTCTCAAGTTTTAATTTTTCAAGAAAATTCTTTAATAGTATCATCTATAAATGGTATTTTTGCAACTTTAATTAAATCAAATTTTGTTCATAGATTTTTTAAAAAGGTCTGTTCTCCTTTTCCATTTATGAGTAGTGTATAATTACTTATATTTTTCATACGAACCGCATCAGAAAGTTTTTCATTTAAAATCTTTTCCATGTAATCCAAAAAATCTTCAAATTTATCCAGTAAAATTTCTCTTAATTGATCTTGGTTATTTCTTGGCGAGTTATTCATACTATTACAGAGTTAAAAATTATTTTATTCCAGTAGTTCCAAATCATCCTCTATCTGTATTCCCCATCGTTTCTACGACTTCAAATTCTGCTTTTTCTATTTTAACAAAAACTCATTGCCCTATTCTAGTACCTGCCTCTAAAGTTTGAGTTTCTTTCGACATATTTATATATGGAAATTTTATTGTATCATTATCTCAACAATAATCTTGGTCAATTATACCTACAGAGTTCACTTGCATAAGTCAATGCTTTTTAAAAGTAGAGCTTCTGGGTTGTGTTTGCAATAAATATCAAGGTGGAACTTCAACTACTAATCATGTTTCTACTAGTTTAAATTCTCCTGGCTCAAAAATAACCGTTTCTATACATTTAAAATCAAATGCACAAGCACCTGCTGTTTCATAAGAAACTGGTTGACCATCAGATGTTTTAATTCTTACTTTCATAAAATACATAGTTATATATTAAAATCTATTGTGTGTGTTATTTTTTGTAAAAAATACGCTCATTGCTCTCTTATAAAATTTTCGGATTGTATTTGTTTGGCAAATACGATTCAAACAGGCGTCATATCTTCATAAAAAATCGCCATATGGATATCTCATTGTTTGAGTGAATGTAAAAAATCTATATGTGTTTTTAGATATTTTTTACAAACATCTAACTCAGAAAAAGAAAGCATCAAATCGTATCATATTCCTGTTAAAAATAATTCTAAATTTTCTCACGCCTCATAAAAACACATCATTTCTTGAAAAAGTATATTATTTTTTTGAGTATTTCGTTTTCCAATTCCAACATAATTACATACATCCTGAAAAAATAAAAATAAATTATTTTTTTTTCCATCAATACATCTCGCATCATGAAAGAGTGAGTGATATTGATGGGGTTGGGATGAATTATTTCTTACATGCTCCATAATTATATTTCAACTCTATTAAATAAATTTTCTCATTTTTCTTTTATTTCAAAAGTTGGAGTTTCTGAAATAAGTTTTTCTAATTCTCCGTTTTCAAGTCTTTTTTGATAATCCTCAAGTCCAAGTTTTACAAACATTTCTGACATTTTTTCTGGAAAAAATGGATACAAAGCAAGTCAAACTTGTCTGAGTCATTCTGCAATCGTATACAAAACTTCACGAGTTTCTTCTCGTTTTGTTTCATCTTTTATCATTTGCCAAGGTTCTTTTTGAGTTGTGAAATTATTCAACGAATCTAGAATTATAAAAGTTGAATCTAAACAAGATTTTAAATTATAATTTTCCATATGAGAAATAAAATCTAGCGAATATATATACAATTCTTTCATTATGTCTCCCTGAAAATCTGATACTCTAGTTAAATGTGAATAATCTTCTTTTTTTCATTCTAAAACTCCCCCTAATTTTAATGCAAGCACTACCACCCTATTCACCAAATTTCACATATTATTCGCAAGTTTTGCATTGTACATTAAAATAGCTTGTTTTTCTGAAAAGTCTCAGTCTTGTCCAATATTTATACTTGATAACATATAGAGAGTGAGTAAATCTTTTGAATATTTCGCTGAAAATTCTACGGGATCAATGACATTTCCCAGTGATTTTGAAATCTTTTGTCCATCAACCGTAAAATACCCTGTTGTGAGCACATTTTTTGGCATCCCGTATCCTGCACTTTCGAGCATTGCTGGCCAATAAATAGCATGAAATCTGATAATATCTTTCGCAACTACATGTAGATCAGCTGGCCAAAAAGCTTCATCATTCCCACCACTATCAGGATATTTACAAAGAGTTACATAGTTAAAAAGCGCGTCAAACCAAACATAGGTCACTTGTGTTTCATCAAACGGTAATTTAATACCAAAAGTATTAGTTTCTCTTGATATAGAAAAATCCTCAAGTCATCTTTCTACAAAGGCTTTTACTTCATTAAATCTATTATCAGGCATCACAAAACTTGGATTTTTCTTATACAAATCTTTCAAAAAATTTTCATATTTTGAAAGTCTGAAAAACCAGTTTTTTTCTTTGATTTTTTGAGGTTCTGTTAGGTGATCAGGACAAACTTTGAGAATATTTTCACTCATTTTTACTTTTGGAGAAAATGGAAAAGTTTCTTTGGTTGTTTTATTCAAACATACGAGATCTTCATCTTTTTTAAAAGCTTCACAACCTACACAATACATTCATTCATATTCTGCTTGGTAGATATCTCAATTATCATAACATTTTTGGAGTACTTCTCTCACAAGTTTATGATGTCTTTCCTCTGTTGTTCTTATAAAATCAGTATATTTTATATTGAGTCCATCCCAAACAGCTTTATGTTTTTCAGCCATCATATCAAGATATGGCAGAGTTTCCATTCCCATTTCTTTCGCTTTTAAAACTGCCTTTTGACTATTTTCATCTACTCAAGTAGAAAATTTCACTTTTTTCCCATTTATTTTTTGATATCTGGCAATAGTATCACAAATAATAGAACTATACGCGTGTCAAATATGGGGAATTCAATTGGTATAATATATTGGTGTAGTAATAAAAAACGTATCTTTTTGCATTTTATTTTTTCGTAATTTTTAAAATATGTGATGATTATATGATTTTTCCTAAATTTTCAAATAAAATATTTGATTTTTCATCTTCAAATTGACAAAAATGTTTTCATAACTATATTTATTTCTTAAAAATAATTTTCTACCATATGTCTTATATTATATACCCTCAAGCAAAGAAAAAAATTCAAAAATCATGACTGAGTAAAATTCTGAAAAATGAGCAACACATTTCTTTTGGGGGGTATGGATATATTTCCCCAGAGGATTTTTGATATCATCTATCAAAATTAGCTCAAAAAGTACCCGAAATTCATACTATAAGTCATAAAGTATTAGAAATCATAGAAAATCCAGAAAATCACCCTTGGAAAATTGGAAAATGAGTTGATTTACAATGAAAATTATTTGATGGAGCTCAAAACTTTTGAAGTTATTCTGAAATAGTTGAATTTTCCTGCGAAACTAAAGATCTATTATTAGTAACGTGATGATATATAGGGGAAATCTTATCTGCTGAACAAATACAAAATTATAAAAATTATGGATTTGAAAGTATCATCGATTTTATCATGACATGTGAAGCGTATGTACAAGAAAATAAATTTAGATGATACAAAGAGTGATATCACTGGACAAGAAATGGAATAAAAACGACTATTGATGGATCGATGCATTGAGATTTCAGACTCTCTCAATCTGATGAAACTCCATACCCAACTATATCACCTTATGGAAACTGGGTAGATTTTAGACCAAGAAAATCAAATTTTGTTGCTGGATATCACTCTATGGAAGTTATGTTTCTCTCAACCATACTCCAATATGCTACGCAAGTATGATATAAAATTTCTTTACAAGACCTACTCGATTTTAGTGAGCAATATGAAAATGTTGCTGGAAACTTTTGAGAAATGTGAGGAGAAAATAATTATGATATAGTAACATTTAAATGCGCTACCATGAACCCAATTGCGCACATGTGAGAAAAAAATTTTACACACTTTATTCCAACAGCGCCTGGAGTAAATTTTGATTATTTTATCACACTTCAAAATGAAAATCTCCTCATATGAAGAGATAAAAATGATATATGTGCTCATTTGTCACCCGAAGATATTCCAGATATTATCAAAGCTATTATAGTTCAATGTGCAAAATGACTGTGAAGAACTTCCAAAAAAAGAGTTCTTGATATATTAAAGTATTATTCAGAAAAAAAAATTTAAACATAAATTTGCATACTCATAGCTATTTTATATAATGCAAGAGAAAAATTCACTTTTTTCTCTTTTTATTTTTTAATTTTTTAAAAATGACAACATTTTCTAAAAAATATGAACCAGAAATCTTTGAACGTGAGATTTATAAAATGTGGGAAGCAGAGAACTGCTTTAGCCCAAAACCTTCTACGAGTGGGAAAACATTTTACATCCCAATCCCCCCTCCAAACGTCACTTGAGTATTACATCTCGGACACGCACTCACCCTCACTTTAGAAGATATTATGGTCAGATACCATCGTATGATTGGAGATGAAACCCTTTGGGTTCCTGGAACAGATCATGCCTGAATTGCAACCCAAGCAAGAGTAGAAAAAATGCTCGCAGAAAGTGGTATCACCAGACAATCTCTTGGAAGAGAAGCCTTTCTTGAAAAAATCTGGGAATGGAAAAATAAATATGGGAATACTATCACCAATCAAATGAGACAAGTATGAGCTTCCGCTGACTGGTCAAAAGAAAGATTTACACTTGACTCATGATTATCAAAAACAGTAACGGATGCTTTTGTTGATTTATATAATAAAGGAATGATTTATAAAGGTGAATATATGGTAAACTATTCTCCTTGACTCAATACCGTTATTTCTGATCAAGAAGTTATCTATAAAGAAGAAGTTGGAAAACTCTATCATATTACTTATTTTGTTTCTGGAAGTGATAATGAAGTAGTAGTAGCAACTACTCGCCCAGAAACTCTTCTCTGAGACGAAGCTGTTGCTGTTCATCCAAAAGATAAAAGATACAAAGCTCTTTTAAAATGAGGAAAAAAACTCATTCTTCCGATACTCAATAGAGAAATTCCTCTTATTGGAGATGAAATGGTCGATATGGAATTTGGGACTGGTGCGGTAAAAATCACTCCGGCTCATGATCCAAATGATTTTGAAGTAGCAAAAAGACACTCTCTTCCCCTTGATAATATCGTCGTTGGAAAAGATGGGAATATGACTTCAAAAGCTTGAATTTTTGCCTGACAAGATTATCAAACTGCCAGAGAAAATATCGTAGAGCTTCTGAAATCAAAAGGAAATCTCGTAAAAGTAGAAAATTATACTCATAAAGTTGGGTATTGTGAAAGAAGTGGTTCAAGAATCGAAACTATTATCTCAACTCAATGGTTTGTGAAAGTAGAAGAAATGGCACAAAAAGTAATCGCTTGATATAAAAAAAAGGAATTTGAAATCATTCCAGAAAGATTTAATAAAATATTTGAAGATTGGATTTATAATTTGAGAGATTGGTGTATTTCAAGACAACTTTGGTGGGGACATAGAATTCCAGCCTATTATCACAAAGAAACTTGAGAAATGGTGGTAAGTAAAGAAGATCTCTCACTTACAGGAGAATACATAAGAGATGAAGATGTGCTTGATACTTGGTTTTCATCAGGTTTATGGCCATTTTCTATTCTTGATTTTGATTTTGAAGCAAAAACACAAAGTGAATTATTTAATAAATTTTATCCTGCTCAAGTTCTTGAAACTGGTCACGATATTATCTTCTTTTGGGTGATTAGAATGCTTTTATTTTGATATGAATTTACCAATCAAACTCCATTTAAAAAGGTATATTTTCACGGGCTTATAAAAGATAAACATGGGAAAAAAATGTCAAAATCTCTCGGAAATGGGATTGATCCACTTGATATGATTGAGAAATATTCAGCTGACGCTCTCAGGCTTACCGTAAGTGTGTGAAATACTCCTGGAAATGATCTCAAATTTGATGAAGACAATGTAATGGAAAATAAAGTTTTTATCAATAAATTATGGAATGCTACTCGTTTTGTATATACCAATTTATTTGAAAAATCTAGTTATACTATTGATAGTTATGAAACTTTAGAAAAAAGAATTTTAGAAAATTATGATACTCTTATGTTTCATGAAAAATGGATTCTTTCAAGACTGAAGAGTATTTCAGATCAAGTAAATATGGGAATGGAAAAATTTAATTTTTCTGAAGTAGGAATTGAACTCCAAAATTTTACCAAAAATGATTTTTGTGATTATTATATTGAAGAATTTAAAATCGTTCGTGAAACCTCTCAATTTGGAAATGATGTTATTATCTATGCTATCAATAATATTTTAAAATTGTGGCATCCTTATATTCCTTTTGTAACAGAAGAACTCTGGAATAAAATCGGTTTTGAAGGAAAACTTATCGAAACTGAATATTCAAAAGTAGCACTCAGAGCTGATAAAGAAATTGAAAAAGATAAACAAATTCTCATTGAAGTTATCAGAGAAATAAGAAATCTCAGAGCTGAAAATAATATCATGCCATCAACTCCAATAAAAGTAGAATTGAAAGTAAAAAAAGCAAAACTAGAATTATTTTCTCCAGAAAATATAAATATCATTTCATGAATTGTAAAATCAGAAAATACTCAATTA
Source organism: Candidatus Altimarinota bacterium (assembly GCA_024710565.1). Lineage (GTDB taxonomy): Bacteria > Patescibacteriota > Gracilibacteria > BD1-5 > UBA6164 > UBA7396. The sequence continues at coordinate 9,483 of JANJUN010000080.1, forward strand.
GTAAATAAAGCAAGTTCAGATACTTTTGCCTACGCGGTAACAAAATCTGGTATTGAAATATTTGTTGACAATTCTAATGCAAAAGATATGGAAGGTGAAATAGAAAGACTCAAAGGTCAAATCGATGACACCAAAGAATATATTTGATTACTCGATAGAAAACTCCTCAATGATAGTTTTGTAAGAAATGCTCCTCCAGCTCTTGTAAGAGCGGAAATGGAGAAAAAAGCAGAAGCAAAAGAAAAATTAAAAAAATTAGAAGAAAAATTAGAAAAAATTCAATAAAAAAATCATCCTGAAATTCAGGATGATTTTTTTATTGAATTGAAAAAAGAAAAAAACACTTTTTTCAAAGTGTTTTTTATTATTTTCTTAATTCTAATCTACCTAAGATTTCTTCATATTTTTCAATACTTGTTTTCTTTAAGTAGTTTAACATTTTTCTTCTTTTTGCAACCATAAGCATAATACCTCTTCTTGAGTGATTATCTTTTTTGTGTACAAGTAAATGTTCTTTTAATGCCTCAATTCTTGAAGTTAAAATAGCAATTTGAACTTCTGGGGATCAAGTATCTTTTTTGTCTCTTGCAAAGTCTGCAATAACTTGCTTTTTTTCTGCTCTTTCCATACCGTTTAGTATTTTTAAAAAATAAATTATATTGCCACCGGAAAATACACCAGTAATACAACGAAAGGGATTATATAAAAAAATATTCAAAAAGCAAAAGATTTTTAAAAAAGAAAGATGTTGAAAAATTGACAGGGAAATAAAAATATACTATAATATATAAAATTATTTTTAATAAATTATGATTATGAAAAAAATATTGTTTTCTTTTTTATTTATTTTGTGTTCATACTCTTTTTCTTTTGCTCAAAACTGAGACATACTTTCTGTTAAATATATTTTTTCTCCTGTGTTATCTTCTACCGATCAATCGGCAAAAGTATTGACTATGCTTCAAAAATGATATGTAGTTTTAGATTTATGAACGAATGGTGACTATACCAATGTTATGCTCACTGATGGGAAAAAATGATATATGCTTTCATCATACTTAGAAAACTATACTTTTAATAATTATAAAATAAATGGGAACAAAGGATCTATTCAATCCAACACTCCTTTTTATTCTGGACCAAATTCATCTTCAAAAAAATTATGAACTCTTAAGACTGGAAGTGAATTTTATATTTTGCATGTAAATTATATTAACTCTAATTTTTTAAAAATAAAAGTATTAAGCGGTGCCTATAAAAATAAAATAGGATATGTTCAAAATAATAATATCAATATCTCTCATATTTCCAGCTTTAAAAATGAAATTGAGAAATTTATAGAAAAATATGCAAAAAATAATAGTTCTATTACCTACTTAAATAATTCTAAAAAAGAATATACCCCTCTCTTTGAATGAGACGACAGTAATAGTCCAGTTTCTGTATTTCAAAAAAACGTAAAACCCAATACTCAAAAAGACAATAAGTCAAATACAATCGTATGACTTTTTTGAGAAAATAAAAATACCAATACATGAAGTACTAATATAGATTCTCAAAATAATGATTTAAGTGATTTTCTCAATCTTCTCAACTTAGATAATTATATGTCTGGAAGTACAAATACAAATAATTCTGTAATGAATAATAATAATAATAATAATAATAATAATAAGACTTCTTCTTCTCAAGATAGTGATTTAAATGACTTTCTTAATCTTCTCAATTTAGATAATTATATGTCTGGAAGTACAAACACAAATAACTGATCAACTCCTACTCAAGATGAACTCTCTGATTTTCTCAATCTCCTCAATTTAGATAATTATATGTCTGAAGTTACTAAAACAAATAGCTGATCAACTCCTACTCAAGATGAAATTAATGATTTTTTCAATCTTCTCAATGGAAATACATCTACAGCAGAAAATAATAATACCAATAATACAACATCAACAACTAATAATATTGATATAAATGAATTTTTAAATATGCTCAATGGTGGATTATAAAAATTTTTCTCTTTTTATTTCTTAACTTTACTCTCATGATTTCACAAAAAAATAAATATGCTTTTACTTTAGTTGAACTTATTATTGTCATAAGTATACTAGCTATTCTCGCTATTGTTGCATTTATCAGTTTTCAATGATATATAAAAGATGCTCGTGATGGAAACAGAATTACTACTCTTTCCTCTGTTGAAAAATGAATACATTTATATAAAATAAAAACTGGAATTTTCCCAAAACCAGATGGAAATATATATAGTGGAAAAATAGGGACAGGTATCTACTCTTTAAATGGAGAATTATGAGAAAATATTTCCGGAATGATCAGTATGAATACTACACCAAAAGACCCTTATTATAATATAAATTATAGATATGCTACTAATGCAAAATATACCCAATTTCAAGTAGCTGGAATTTTGGAAAAATATCAATGATATAATACTCCTATTATAAAAACTACCTATGCTGCTCCCCTTCTTAGTGCAAAAGTAAATGGAACCTATGGAGGAAATTTTATGTATAGTTCATGAAGTGAGACATGTATTACGAATGTACCAAGTTTATTATTTGTAAATGAAACTGATGTAGATCTCCTTACTGATGAGATTTATTTTATTGTAAACAATGAAAAAAATATTTATAATAATAAAGAAACAGATAAAAATACTCTTATGAGAAAAATTTTTCAATCAGAAAATGCAAATCTTATTTGAGTATGTAGTGGTAATAAAGAAGCTTTAAAATCAGAAATAAAAACTAATTTTTTAGATAGTTTTGGTGGAAGTGAAGAAAAAATAGACTATCTTATTGATGGAAAAATCTCAATACAAGAAATTATTGAGGATGAAAAATCTCAATGATCAGAAAGCGGAAGTGAAAGCTGAAGTGGAAGTGAAGCTGAAACGGGTTCTGGTGAAATAGAAGTACCTCCTGTTGTAACTTGTAATTCAGAAAATATTACCTCTGAAAATTTATGAACTGCTGAACAGCCTTATATTATTGATACTGTTGAAAAGTTTTTAGCTATTGAAACATCTGGTTTAAATAAACACTATATTCAGATGGCTAATCTTGATTTTGCTGGACAAAATGACTTAAATAATATACTCATCTGAAAAACAACAGGAACAAAATTTACATGAACTTATAATGGAAATAAATGTAGCATTAAAAATGTATCGATAAACAAATCATGAGTAAGTAATGTATGAATTTTTTGATATTTAAGTGGAAACTTTCAAATTAAAAA
>JANJUN010000082.1 GCA_024710565.1 Candidatus Altimarinota bacterium
CATCATAAGAAACCATCGGTCATTGAGAAACGATAAATGCATCAATATTGGTAACATTTGGGTTTATAAATGTCCACCCATAGGTTTTGTAATCTCTAGAAAGAGATGGATTATTTGAAGATGGAAGAGTAATATTTTTTAACCCTGCATTTGCGATAGTTCCTAAAACGAGTTGCGCATTTTTTCCAAATGTAGAAATGTTTGAATTGATATAGGTAGACCCATCTTTTACGATAATGGTTCTTTTTGTATCATTGTTTAGAATACAATTATTTCAAAGTCAACAATCTATATCTACATTTCATTTTATAAATGAAATTTTTTCTCCATTGAGAGTAAGAGTACAACTTCATAAATCACTATTTAAATCAGAAATTGTATATGTATTTCAAGTTGCTGGAGTACACCAAGTAATTCCTCTACTATTTTTTTCTATATTTTGTTTAAAAACTTTTATCATATCGTATCTCGTAAGATTTTCTCATACATTGAGGTTTGCTTTTCTTCCAGCATCTTTATCAACAATCATCAAATCTTCACTATTTGACATACCGGTGATAGCAATCCCCATAGCACTAAGAACTCCTGCTGAAATAATTGGATCTCATAATATAGTATAGTTTCCATATCAAATATAATCTCATGAAGGAGTAGTATATGCTGGAAAATAAAAACGAGAATTCCTTTTTGCGGTAAGCACATCATCAGTTGGAGTATTTCCAACATTTCTCGAAATAGATGGAAGTTTTACATCATTTCAATCTAAAGTATATTTCAGAGAAGAGATATATCACATATTAAATCCATATCAGGCAATTTGATAATTTGACTGAATTGGTGATGATTTTGTTTTAAATTTCTGAGTCCAGTTATTAGAAAGAGATATCGTGTCCCCATTATTTATTTTAGAAGTATCAAAAATAGTATCATCTAAAATCTTTGAAAAATTACTAAAAATATTAAATATTCCTGGTGTGAATTTTGGAGTAGTTCCAGAAGCCGTATAAGATGGAAGGTATTGTTCAAAAATACTTACACCAGAAACTCAAGAAAATGTATATCCTAATTTTGTATGTTCTTGAGTAGCCCCTATATTGTTTATCAAATGTGAAAGAGAGAAGTTATCCGCTCCATAAATCGCTGGAGAAGCAAAATCAAATTCTAGTTTTCTGCTCCATAAATCACTATATCTTACATTAGATGATGGTGAATTTAAAGTTATCTTCCCATAAGTACCTGAAGCAGTTGTACTGAGATCAATTTTATAATCATTATTATTTAAAAAATCTGTATTTACTGTTAAAAAGTTATTATCTCCTCATAATGAATGTGTTTGATTAAAAAGTCAGAGTGCTCAAGTTGAAGTTGGATAGAATCAAACTCCAGCCGTATTTCAAATTGCTTTTGGATTCATAGAGTTTAATTTTAAAATTGAACCCGTTCATAAATATGGATATCATCATACACTTGGTACTTTAGATGCAACGGAAAATTTGTAAGTTCATTTATTAGTATCTTTTGATCAAGTTTCAGGTTTTTCTTCAAAATAAATATTAGATGATGTATTAATAGTATTTGTAGTGCTTATTTGATTTTTAGTAGTAAGTAAATCTTGTATAATTACTCATTTATCACCAGAGTTTGTGAGTTGATTATAATGAAGTTCATTAGTAAAGTTGAAGGTAATATCTGCTTTTTTTATAATTTTCCCTCCATTTTCTGCTGCAGTTACTCAAACTATTGCATTTCCATAGGCATCTTTTAGTTGAGTAGTAAGATTATAAGCATCAGTTCCATTAGCAAAAATTTTAGTGGTTCCACTCGGTAGTTCAAGAGAAATATTTGACGTAGTTGTTGCTAGTCTATCTGCTACCACTCTAAATGCAAGTTCTAGATTTAAACAATTTCATACATTATCACATATTTGATTATTTCCACTGATTCAAGTAGTATTAAAACGAACTTGATATTTTCTATATCCATTTTGTCTATTATTATCAACTTGAGAAAAATCTTTTTCGCTAGAAATATTATTATTAAACCTATTATTATAAACGATAGTATCATCAAAACTATTTAATGTATTTGCTTGCTCGATAGCAATTTTTGTTCCTCATCATAATGGAACTCAGGCATTATACCATGCTGGTTTTGATGAGTCTGTTCAAATTCAAGTATCTGCCAATAAAGAAATAAGTAATTGCTTGTTTTTAGCTGAAATAAATTTTGATACTTTTTGACTTGGACTTGCATCATCATCCCAAACAGGAGTAGAAGGGTCAAACTTTAATAATCTCTGAATAGCTTCCTCATTTGTTGATGCTAATCCAGTCCCTCTATTAGGATTTGTATTGTCTTTCACCGCATAAAATATGATTTCAGAATAATTTGGCTTTCATCCACTTTTTCAAACGGTATTATCATAGAGTCTGAGTCTATATTTTTTTTGTGAATTGTCTGGATGTAAAGCCAAGTCTTGCGTCATTAGAGTAACAGCCGTACTTAAAGAAATATTTGGTCTTAAAGGGGTATCTCAAGTTTCTGGCATCAAATCAAAATTCTTAGATCACGCAACATAATTTCTCATATATCCATTATAATTATCACTTTGATCTACTTTTAATTCAAACGGATGAGCTGCTAAATCTTTAAAATACATAACATAAAGATTTTGTCTTTCATGATCCATCCTTTTATCTGGAACATCTCAAGTATAATTACTTATAAGTGGTTTATTATATGTATCTGGATCTTTTGATGATTCATTTACACTGTCATATTTTACTATATTTCCATTTAATCATGTTAATCTTTTTTCACTATCTATACTTGAAACAAAAATATTTGGATGATTCGTATGATCAGCAATTCCAGTTAATTGAAACTGAGGAGCTGTTTTATCTATTTTATATGAAAATTCAAATTTTGAAGCATTATATGCATAATCAACGAGTAAAATACGAACGGTATAAATTCATTCTCATTCAAAAGCAATAGAGTTGATTCATGAAAAAAAATCTATAAAACTCGTTTCTGTAAAACTCGTTTCAGAGGTTCTCGTACTAGGAATAAATGCTGTATTTAAAGCCACATTTCCATTGGAAAAACTTTCTCATTTATAGGTCATTTTCCCCACTCATCAAACATTATTAAAATATCACTTTTGACAATCTGCAGAAGCAGAAAAACGAGTATCAGAAAGTCTTCCTGCATGTGGACTACACCAAGTTACATCATAATATGCATGTTTAATTCCAGAAGTAAGTGGACTAATAGTATCAGCTGAGGTTAAATTTGCCTCGGCTTGAAATCAAAGAATAAAAAATAAAATTCATGATATGAAATATTTTATTTTTGTTTTCATACAAAAGAAAATTAATATTATTATAATAAGGTTTTTATATTTTTACCTACCGTAGATAATGCTAGTATATATTTTTTACT
>JANJUN010000025.1 GCA_024710565.1 Candidatus Altimarinota bacterium
CTGTAATTATTGCGACTCATGATAAAAACATAGTCGATACGTATAAAAAAAGAGTAATTTCCTTTAAAGATAAAAAGATTTTTAGCGATGAAAATCCTGGGAATTATAATTTATAAAAATGGCTTATAAAAAAATGTATATTTTAGTTTTTAACATGAAAAAAATTAAATATTACAAAAACAATACTTAGTATATATAATAAAGATGTAATCAATTCATTACATCTTTATTTTTTTAACACATTTTTTATCTGTATTGATTGGATTATACACAAATAGGGAATTACAAGTTATGATTGAATTATTTTTATATTTTAATTATAAAATTTATGAAAAGGATACGGTTGTTTTTAATTTGTTTCTTATATTTTTGTTCACAACAAGTAAGTGCTGGAATAAGTCCAGAGATAAATTGAAATTATTCAGGGAATGATTATTTTTATACATGAACTTATGTAAATACTTTAAATAACAACTACTACTATATAGATAATTTTAATACAACAACATGATTGTATGTGTGGGTATGTGATGTTACTGTTGGATGTTCTTATTGGGTTGACTTATGGTGTCAATCAGAAAATCCTGAATATGTTAAAATATATTCTAATTCTGGATGATATTTAGATATTGATTATAGTTGATGAATATGTGAAAAAAGTAATTATGGAAATATAACCAATGGAAATTTTTGGTATAGTTGATGGCCACAACTTACTGCTGATATTAAAACTTTATCACCATTATCAATACCTATTTCTCTTCAACAATCAATTCAGCTTCCAGAAGCACCAACTCTTTGAAAACAAGAAATACCAGTTGCAACAAAAGTTTGAAAATATCAGTCTGGTTCTTGAGTGATTTTAAGCGCTTATATTGAAAATTCTACAAGTACACAGTTGAGACTTGAATTTGAAGTGTATAGATTATGAGCACCTATGCCATCTATACAGATAAATACCAATTATTTTTCATCATGAACTTGAGAAGTAGTAGTACCATATTTGTGAGTTTGAGAGTATTATTGGAAAGTAAGGACAAAAACTATAAATGGAACTACAAGTGATTGGATAGACTATAATACCAATTATCCTTGGGAATATGATTATACTTTGTTTGAAGGTTTTGAACCGTATCCTTATGGGTATAGGTTTGAGAATTCTTCACCAGCAATCTGAGTACTAACTTGAGGTTATTATAATAATATGTTTCCTTTTCCTTTAGTAGGATGGAGAATAGATTGAAATAAATGGGAAATTTTTGAAAATGCATTTGATTTAACAAATTTACCTATAAATAGTAGAAAATATATCGCTGCCTATGAAACTACATGATTGCAGAAAGGAGGTATTTTAACAAATTGAAATTGTTATGCACTTTCTATGTCCTCACTTCTACATTATAAATATCCTTGATTTTTACAAACACATCACTCAACTCTTTATTCTGAAGTTTGATCATGAACTATTTGGAATAATATTCAACAACCTTACGTAAATACCAATTGAGATTGGATACAATATAACAATATTACAAAAAGTATTTATGCAATGCAAACTTCTCAAAAAAGTAAGCATCAAAATTTAGAGGATATAAATAATAGAGAAACTAATGGAAATCATATACTTACAAAATTTTCTGATAATCCTAATAAAAATTATATTTTATGAATTAGGCGGAAACAAACAGCACATGCAGTAGTTCCATATAAAAGAGAATGAAATCGACTTTATTTCTGGGATAATATACTTCCTTGAGATTATAATCAATACCTTGAAGTTCATAGTGATGGCTCTTGGACTTTTTCATACTGAGATTATAATACTAAATATTGAGTTAATGAATCATTAACATTGATGGATATTGAGAAAATTTATAATTGATGAGTAAAGTGAACTCCTAAATGATTCAATGAAACGGATACTGCATATATACTTGATGGAACAGCGGATATGTATGTGGAAGATAGTTTAGGAAGAAAAACATGATTTTTACAATGAAATACTCTAGAAGAAATTCCATGAACATATATAGTAAAATCTTATAACCTTTGAAATACAAATAGTAATTGGAAAGAAATATATCTTCCTGAGAAATTAAATCTTAATGTAAAAATTATTTGAACCTCTCAAGACCAGTATAATCTTATGATTGCAGGAGGAGATTATTATAGTAAACTTGAAAATGTTCCCACTCATATCTGACAACTTGATACATATAATTCCCAAAGAGAAAGTATAAAAATAGATTTTGATAATTCAAAGACTTGAAGTTATAATCTCATAACTGATTATTTTTATAATAATGGTACTGGAAGTATTTTTATGAAAGATATGCCAATATTATGAAATAAAATTTCATATAATATAAATTGGTCAAAAGTATTGAATAATTCAAGTGATTCTGTGATATATTGAGTAGATATGAATAACAATTGAATAAATGATTTTGAAGAAGAACTTCCTCCTCTCTATCAATATAGTATAGCAACTCTTATGAGTCAACCAACTACTCTTGAGGATGATAAAAATACTACT
>JANJUN010000040.1 GCA_024710565.1 Candidatus Altimarinota bacterium
AGGTTGTGATATGTTTTATTTTATGATCTCTCTTCATATATCGCGTCTCCTCTTTCTATACTAAAAGTTTGGGAATGATGAATGAGTTTTCATGGAGGTTTTTTATGAGTTGTTTTAACGGTAGTACTTTTTTGTAAAAAATATAAAATACATTTTTGGAAGCTTATTGATGAGCTTGCTGTTATAGTACCAGTATGAATATGACTGGGGAGAATAGGAAATTATCTCAATAAAGAATTGTTATGATTTGCAAATTATACTTGAATGTTTGCGGTTGAAAAAAATGGTATTTTTTACTTCCCATCACCATTACTCGAAGCCTTTTTAGAATGAGGTTTATTACTTATTTTCCTTTATTTTATAAATAAAAATAAAACTTTCTTCTGACAAACTTCAGCATATTTTTTAATTTTTTACGGAAGTTTTAGAACTATCGTAGAATTATTTTTTAGAACTCCTGATAGTCATATTTGATATATTTTATGATTTTTAACATTAGGAAGTCTTTTAAGTATACCAATGATTATTGTATGAATTATTTTACTCTTTATTTTAAGAAAAAATGTGACTCACCATAAGTAATGCTCTTATCATAATCAGCACTATATTTACCATCTTTTCATTTCAGCAAACAGAGCTTGCAAGTATTTTTGGAATGAACCATCTGTTTGTATTACAATGAGATGTTTTAAGACTTGCTCTACAATTTTGTATGTATAGTTTTTTACACGGAGGAATACTTCATCTCATATTTAATAGTATGTTTTTATATTTTTTCTGAAATCAATTAGAATATAAAATCTGAAAAAAATGGTATGTATCTTTCTTTGTATGAGTAACTCTTTTTAATGGAATTGCATTACTGCTTTTAACTCCGATAGGAACCGTTACTATTGGTATCAGTTGATTTGCCTTAGCGATACTTTCTTTTTATACCCTTCTCCTCTATGAAATAAAAGATCCTGAATATAAATGAGGAATTACTGCATTAGTGATAAATATTCTTATAGGTTTAAGTGCTCAAATTAGTTTTATCGGTCATCTTTTTGGAGCTATTTTTTGAGGTATTTTTTATCTGATTTATAAATTTTTTAGAAATAAATAAAAAAGATACTATTTGCATAGTATCTTTTTTATTTATATTCCTCAAAAAGATGTAATACTTCAAACTCTCATTTGAGTCATCTATAAAGGTGATTGATCTTTGGAGTTCCTGATCATAAAAGTAATTTTATATCAGTTCATTCTATCATTTTTTCAGCAACTTCAATACTATCATATCTCGGAGAATTATCAGAAATATAACTGTGATCATGTTCTTCATCGATAATAATAATTCCTAAATTATTATATGGATAAAAAAGAGCACTACGAGTTCAGATAATAATTTTTGCTTGATTTTGATGAATAGATTCCCAATATTTGGTTTTTTTTGCAGCAGAAACTGTCGAATTAAGAATAAGTACTTCTTTTCAAAAAACTCAGGTAATTCTTTCAAATATTTGATTGGTAAGAATAATTTCAGGAACGAGGAGAAGTGATTGTTTTCAGGTATCTAAATAATACTTAATAAGTTGTATATAAATCTCTGTTTTTCCACTTCCTGTTACTCAATAGAGTAAAAATTTATTTTTTTCTCATGTAAGTAGAGTATCATAAACAGATTTTTGAGACGTATTTAATTTTTTATCAGAGCTAAATTTATACAAAAAGGGAGGTTTTTGAGAAAAAGAGAATGTATTTTTTTCTACTTTTTCTACTAAATTTTTTGGGAAAAAAAGTCCTAAACTCTGATGTATTAGACAAAAGTAATACGATGAAATCCATCTTAAAAGAATGATTTGGTAAGAATATAAAAAAATATCTTCACTATAAATGGCAGTAATCTCTTTGAGTTTTTTTTCATCAATCTCAGAAGTTTCTATTATTTCTAAAACAACTCAAAAAATCTCATTTTTTCCAAATGGGACTGAGACTATCATTCCCGGTTTGAGTGTTTTTATGAGAAATTCCGGGATTTTATAGGTGAATCCGTTATCATCAAAACTGCGAGAAAAAGGAGAAATAAGAGCAAACATTATTTTATTTCAATATTAATATTTAAAAATCACATCGTTTCTAAGGCTCCTGTCATGAGAGAAATATTATCTGAAGAAGAAATTTGCTTCATAGCAATTTTTGTTTTGGTAAAAACAATCAGATTTTTTTCATCAAATTGTAAACTAGATCCTCTCAGCGACATGGTAAGTGCTCATTTTGCTCATAAATTTTTGAGCGCTTGAATAAATCACTCTTGATGAAATGTGGTATTGGTAACATTTATTTTTTGTTCTTTTATTATTTTAGGAACAGGAATTTCCTCAAAAGATTCTTGAGTATCCGGCATAATATCTCAAAAATTATCATCTCAAAATACATCAAAAAGATCATCATGAGAAATTTCTGGCAGAGGATTGTTTTTGATTTCTGGAGGACTCTCTTTCAAAGATACTTTTTTTTCTACAAAAGTTTTATGAACTGTGGAGATGGGAGATGATGGAATATCATTTGCAGAAAAAGAAATATTTTTAATCGATTTTATAATTCACACTAAAAAAGTAGTTTTTCCATCAAAGCTATTTTTTGACTTTAAATAGGCTTCTTCAAGATTTTCCAAAAGAAAAATATGTGCTTTTACATCACTGAGAGAATCTATTTTTTCCAAGAGTTTTTCTTTGATAAAAAACAATAATTCTTTAAAAAAAAGTTGGAGATTATACTCAGAAGCAATAGCATCAAAATCAGATATTAAAGTCGTATCTTGAGAAATAAGTTTTTGATAAAAATTTGATATAATTTCACTTCTAGGAATTCCATAATTTTGTATCACTCTTTCAAATTGAATTTCTCCATTCACTACTAATTGTTCAAAAAGAGAAATAGCGTTTCTGAGTCCTCCATTGGCTTGTTTAGTAATAAACTCAAGACTTTCGTCATCTATTTTTATGCCTTCTTCTTTTGCTATATATAAAAGCCTCTGTTTTAAATCAATACTGGTAATACTTTTAAAATCATATCTTTGGCAACGAGATAAAATAGTTTCTGGAATTTTATGACTTTCTGTAGTTGCTAAAATAAACTTGAGGTGTAACGGTGGTTCTTCCAAAATCTTTAAAAGTGCATTAAAAGCTCCTTTTGAAAGCATATGAACTTCATCTATAATGTATACTTTATATTTACATCTGGTAGGTGAAAATACGGCTTTTTCTATGATTTCCCTTATATTATCAACTCCTGTATAACTCGCTGCATCTATTTCCACAATATCAACTAAGTTTTCGTTTTGTACTCACTGACAAATTTCACACTCGCCACAAGGATTTCCATCTTTTAAATTGATACAATTGATGGCTTTGGCAAAAATTCTTGCAGTAGATGTTTTCCCCGTTCATCTTGGTCAACAAAATAAATACGCTCACACGAGTTTATCTTTTATAATAGCCTGTCTAAGAGTATTTTTTATAAAATCTTGTCATACTAAACTTTCAAAATCTTTTGGACGGTATTTAAGGTAGAGGGTCATATTTTATAAAGTTATATGTAAATCTCCTGGCTTTTCAAGCCTCTCACTTTGAGAAATAAAGAGAGATAGAAAGGTTTTTATTATAGGTTATCCTTTTAAAAAAGGGATATGAGAGTTTTTTTACATTATTTTATTATCATCAATTTCTTTTAAAACCTTTAAGACTACTTCTTTATCATTATAGGCAATAGGTCCAAGGTTGGTCATCATCTGGTGCTCGTCTCATTTTCCAGCAATCAAAATAGCATCGTCTTTTTCTGCTTGTAAAAGAGCCGTTCTAATAGCTACTTCCCTATCTGGAATGATCCAAAAATTCTCTCATTCTTTCCTTTCAATTCCAGGTAAAATATCTTTCATAATATCTTGCGTTTTTTCTGTATAATCATCATCTTGAGTCAAAATAACATAATCAGAAAGTCTCGAAACTACTTCTCACATAATAGGTCTTTTGGTGGTATCTCTGTCTCAAGTCGCTCAAAATACAGTGATAATTCTTTTTACTCCATTGATATTTCTCAGAGTCTGTAATACATTTTCAAGAGCATCTGGAGTATGTGCATAATCAATAAAAATCTTAAATCATTCATAATTATTTACCTCTTCGAGTCTTCCAGGAACTACTCAAACAGACGTAATAGATTTTTCTATTTCTTCAGTTTTTAATCAGAGGGTTAGAAATACTCAGATAGCTCACAAAATATTATATATATTGTGTTTTCCACGAAGGGTCGTTTTTATTTTTAATATATTTCCTGGTATTTTTACATCAAAAAATACTCCATCAATTTCATTTTGAATATTTTCAGCCTTAAGGTTTGCATTATAATCAAATCCATAAGTGGTGAGAACATCATACGTTTCATTTAAAAATAATTCTTTGTATTCTGATTCTAAATTGATAATAGCTGTTTTTTTAATTCCTGGTTTTCTACTGGAAGAAATGAGTCATTTAAATAATTTTAATTTCGTTCTCACATAATTATCCATCGTATGATGGAGATCAAGATGATCTTGAGAAATATTAGTTAAAAGTGCGATATCATAATCAATTCCCCAAATTCTATTCATAGTAATAGCATGACTTGAAGTTTCAATTACTGCCATTTCACATCATTTCTTTTTTGCTTCGTGTAAGAGTTTTTGAAGTAAAAATGGGTCTGGTGAAGTCATTTTTGTATCGTTTCTAAATTCTTCGTCTCCAATAAAATAATTTACTGTCGAAAACATAAATACTTTTTTTCCAGAATCTTTGAGTCATCTGGCTATGATATTAGTGGTAGTTGTTTTTCCATTGGTTCCAGTTACTCAAATAATCGTCATTCCTCTTGATGGAAATCCATAGAGAAAATTTGCTGCAATAGCCCTCAAAAGATGATATAAAAGTCTTACTGGATTATCAAGAGAAATCATTTGTTTGAATCACATAGTTTTTTAATCGTTAAAAGTAAAATCTGTTTCAGTATACAGAGATTGTTGTAAATTTCAATTCTTTATCATATCAATAGTATAATTTTTTACTCCCGATTGTTTAATAAAGTGATACTGATAATTTTTACACTCTGGATTGGGAATAGTATATTCTAAACGAGCATTTGATTGAAAAAAAGTATTCGTATCAAGGTAAAAAGAAACTTCTTTATAATCAGGAAAATCTTTCAGTGTCATATTTTTATTTTGAGTAAATTGCGCATTTTTAGGAATAAGAACTCTGATATATTGTTTATTAAGCCCTTTTCATTGAATATTTAAAAGAGTATTTATATCTACTTGACCAAGTGCATCCATATCATACAAAAGAGTTTTTATATAGACTTCTTCATTGATATTAAAATCGTGTTTTTGAGTGATTTTCAAAGAAGTAGAAATATCACAATTTTCTTTTTGTGAATATGTTTTTTCAAAACTTCTCGATATATATCTATCTGATTTATTTCCAGAAATAGAAGTAAATACCGGATAATTAAAATCGAAAAATGAATGATAATCATAGGTTTTTTCAAGACCTATTTTTTTGAAAAAATCATTTTCTTCTTTGTCGAAAAAATAAAGTGAAACATCTTTTTTTTCTATACTTTCAATAAATAATTCTACAAAAAAATTATAATCCTGTATAGATTTTATTTTTTCAAAAAAGAGTGTAATAAAATCAAAGAGTATCTGTTTTGGTGTTGCAAGAGTATGTGTTTTGGTAATTTTTGCCTCAACGAGAGTTGAAAAAAGAGTAGAAAAGTTTTCACTCGTGATATCTCTTTGAACGGCATCATAATAAATTGGACCTATTTTTTTCAAAATATTTAAAATAAGATTTTGATTTATGTACACAATTCCGTCGATTTTATATTCACTGTTTTTTAAAAATTCTTGTATTTTGAGACTGCTTTCTTCTATCGTTGGATAATAGTTTGCATCTCTGAGTCAAAAAGTTTTTGAGATTTTATTTAATCATTCAGGAGCTGTTTGTTCAAAAGCAACTCCATTTTTGGTAGCAAAATCTTTTAATTGCCACTCAATAGCATAAATATCTTTGGTTTCAAAATTTGCTATTTTTCAACGGAATAATTCTAAAATTCCAACACTTCCCATAAATCATCCGGTTGGTCTTATTTCATCATTATTTTGAAAAATAATGAAATACGTCCTTTTTTCATTATGTCATAATATTTCTTTAATGACGTTTAAATTATCTACTATTGTGTAGAAATAATCTGATAAAACATAGAGTTGATTGGTATATTTTTTAAATTGAAAATTAAGATTTTCATCAGAAAAATTCCCAACGGTTTTGAGTTTTGTTATAGCACTTGAAAGATCTTTCCTCATATTTATGAGTATCGGTTCTATGTTATCAATAAGTTGAGAAAACATAATTTCATCAATTCACCTCTGGGCTATCATAGCATTCACTCCATCATAAATATCAAAAAAATAGAGCGAAAAATTGAGCATATCACGTCATGCTGGAATGATTTTTCCGAGATTATCTATCGAAGAATTTTGCACAAAAAAATTTAATCCCAAAAGTGGCTGAATAAGAATATAACTCACTTTTAAATCTGATTGTATATTTTCTAAACGCGCTTGGAGGGATGAAATATCTTTTATATTAAGTTTTTCAATCCCTTCAAATGTCTTTTCTATATATGTTTTTGTCGCTACTCCATACAAAAAAAGACTAAAAACTAAAACAGAAAAAGCTACTCATATTTTTACAAATGAAAATCAAAGAGATGAAAAAAATGCAAATCTTTGTTTTTTAGGGTGTTGAAAATCAAAAATAGGTGAGATAGTTCTTTCTATCTCATCTAAGTCAGAAAGATTGAGGGTTGTATGATTGAGATTTGGTTTATAATGTGATAAAATAACGGTTTTATTTTTCTTTACTTTTTTTATTTCTGTATTAAAAGGACGATGGAGTTTGAGAAGTTTGATCTTTGGATAGATACTTAAAAAAACCGTTTTTTTTCATTCTTGAAAGATATCTTTTGTATTTTTTTTGAATATTTTTCTAAAAACTCTTGCTTCAGACAAAGAAAAAATAGATGATATGTCTACATCTTCTTTTTCTTCATTATGGTATATGTCATTCAGGAGGGGGATGATTTTTTCCTGAGTATCCGCTTCATTTTTTTCTGACATAAATTTTTTCATTTATTACGTATTTTTTCTGTTATTTTCCTATTTTATTATATAATTTTTAGCATTTTTGCAAGAAAAAAGCTCTTTTATTACAAAGAACTTTTTTAAATTCATATACCATCTCTGAGAACGTTGATTTCGTATAAAAGTGTTTTATCTTTTTTTAGGATAGATTCTAGCTTATTACAGCTATATAAAACCGCTGCATGATTCCTTCCAGAAAATATATTTCCTATTCTTTCGTAGGTATAGTGAAGTTTG
>JANJUN010000033.1 GCA_024710565.1 Candidatus Altimarinota bacterium
GTGAAACTTTTGCTGGATTTATTATCCATTCAAAACTTATAGATTGATCAACCCATTTATAAATTACTGAAACCATATCAATTACATCGTTCATATTCATATTCACATATTCTTTATAGTACCAGAAATTTTCACTATTTAGGTTTGGAGCAACTACCACTGAAGGAGCTACAGAATTTGTTTCAACGAAATATTTTTTATAAATTGGAAGCATTGCAGCTGTTGTTCCAACTACTCAAGCAGTTGAAGTATTTGGAGCTGGTGCTATATGGTAAGCAAATCTTAATCATTGTTTTTTAATACTTTTAATTAATCCTGACCAATCACAATTTGTTTTAGAATTTTCACTAAACCATTTTTCATCTTTTCCAAGTATGATTCATTTTGAGTATTCACTTCCCTCAAATAATTCATATTTTCCTCTTTCAATTGCTATATCATTGGAAGCTTTAAATGTTTCATAAGCAAATTTTTCCATCATTTTATCAACGATTTCTCTTGCTTCAGCCGTGTCGTATGCTATTTTATTTACTGCTAAATATTCAGCTAATCATAAAAATCAAAGTCAAACAGAACGATATTTTTTCGCTGTAATTTCTGATTCTTTCATAGGATAATAATTCAAATCAATAACATTATCAAGGATTTTCATAACAACTGGAATAACTTTTTCAATAGTTTTATCATCATTTACTTTTGCTATATTTATAGAAGCAAGATTACAAACAACACTATCTCAAGGAGTATATTTAATTGAAATTACTCAGTCCTCTAAAGTTTCCTCTACGAATTTTGAAGGTGAAGTATTTTGACAAATTTCAGTACAAAGTTGAGTTGAATAAATATTTCCAGCATGTTTATTTGGATTGAGATCATTTACGGTATCTCTATAAAACACGTATGGCATACCAGTTTCAACGGTAGATTTTAAGAATTTTTTAAAGAGTTCTTTTGCATTTATTTTTTCTTTTAACTCTAGTTTTGGATTGTTTTCACATTCAATATAAAATTTTTCAAAATCTTTAGAAAAATGGTCTTGCAATGATTTTCCAGTTACATCTTTTACTTCTTTAGGATCAAATAAAGTCCAGTCTTCGTTATTTTCTACTCTTTTCATAAATAAATCTGGAATTGAAACAGCAGGAAATACATCAAATGCTTTTCTTCTGATATCTCAAGTTTCCGTTTGTAGGTCTAAGAAATCATAGATATCTCTATGCCACATATCAAGAGTTACAGAAATACTTCCAGCTCTTGCTCCAAGTTGATTTACGGCAATAGCAGTATCGTTAATTACTTTAATCCAAGGATTTACTCAACCAGAAACTCATTTTACACCTCTGATAGTTCCTCATTTTGAACGAATATTTCAAAGATATACTCAAATTCATCCACCAAATTTTGATATTTGAGCCATATTTTCAATACTATGATAAATAGCTCTGAGATCATCATCTATATTTAATTTAAAACAACTTGATAATTGGTGATAATTCGTTCTTGCGTTTAATAATGTCGGAGTTGGAAGAGAAATCATTGCTTTTGAACAATATTCATATATTTTAAAAGCAATTTCAAGTCTGTTTTCTTTTGCCTCAGGAATAGCTAAAAATAAAGCTGCACTCATATACATTTCTTGTGGGAGTTCTTTTATGACTTTATTTGGATTTAAAAGATATCTTTTTTTATACATGAGAAGTGTTGTATAATTGTACGTAAAATCTGTATCTTTTTTTAACTTTTTCCCAGCTTCTAAAATATCTTCCTGCGAGTAATATTTATAAAAATCTTTATAGTATAATCCATTTTTTATATATTCATCAAATAATGCTTTATATGTTGATGGTTTATAAATATTATTAATATCAATTTTTCTATTTTTTGAAGCTTCTTTATAAAGATCAATTGTAGTTAATCTTCCAGCAATGTATTGCCAAGAAGTATTTTCAACCGTTATTAAATCTATTGAAGATTTAATCATCATTTTTAAAATATCTTTTGTTTTAATTCCATCAACGAGATATTTTGATAATGCCCCCTCTAATTCTTCAAATTTACATGCGCGCGCAAGACCAAAAGATACTCTTTTATACGTTTCTTTAATTTTTTCAATGTCATAATATTCTTTTTCTCAGTTTGATTTTGTTACTTCTAAAGTGTTTTGTAATAATTTTTCTTGAATTTCTTTTTTTCTTACATCTCTTTCAAAAGCTCTTTTTTCTCTATAAATAATGTATTTTTTCGCAATATCAAAATAACCAAATTCCATCAGTTTATTTTCCACCACATCTTGAATTTCTTCTATGGTTAAAACTTTTTGATTATCTGCGTCAAGAAGAATCTTTCCCAACGTCTCTATAATCTCATCGGTTAAATCATCAACAAATAAAAAGTCACTGCGTCCCGCAACTTCTCCAGCTTTTTCAAGAGCTCTTTCGATTCTCGTTCTATCAAAAGCAACTAAATCTCATTCTCTGTTTTTTATAAATTTAATTTTCATATTCAAGCGTATTATAAAAAATAAAAAGCATTCTTAAAAGAAATGTTTCAAGTATTAAATGTATGAATTTTTTGATTTTTTGCTAACAAAAATAGAACAGTTCTGTTAACAAAATGTTAAAAAAACAATAGGGTTTTTACAAAGCCATTTTTGATAAAAAAGCGTTTTATGTTAAAAAATTAACATTTTTGTTAAAAACTAAAAAATAGCTTTATATTAAAGCTATTTTTTAGTTTTTCCAAGAAATTGCATTCACTGGACAGGCCTGTATACTATCATCTACTGATAAATTTTCATAGTTTGAAAGTTCTTTTACTACACTCAAGCCATTATCATCCAAATCATATACATCCGGACAAATCGCAACACAAGCGCTACAGCCTATACAAGTTTCATTTACATGGGGAGATCTTACTCCAGATTCAGATAGTTTTTTTCTTTGTTCTTCTGACAATAATCACATACTCTATTTTTTATCACGAATAAAATAATAAATCCAATTTAAGGCTAACAAAGACATTTTTGTATTCCTTTTTTTATAAGGATTCAGAAGGCCCCGATATGATTTTTGAAAAAATATATTCTCAGCGTCATACCTTAGAAAGAAACCTTCAGGTAATTTTTTTGTGTAAGGAAAAAAATTAATCCTCGCAAACACCATTAAACCAGATTTTAGATTTTTATTATATAAAATAATGGAATTATTTCAATTAAAATTTTATTTTTTGCCACATTTTTATATAATGATCATAATTTATATTTTTATCTTGAGTCATGTTTCAATACACACTTATCAATACTCCGTCTTTTTCTCTCAACCAAGAGATGATACAAAGTATTTTCCATCACCTCTCTCAAGAAATTCAAATTATTCAAAAAGGGACTATCAATATAGTTTTTGTCTCATGAGATGAAATACAATCCCTCAATAAATCATACAGAAATAAAGATGCTCAGACTGATGTACTAAGTTTTCATTATTTTGATAATTATTCTAAAATTTCAGAAAATGACATTGCTTGAGAACTCATATTTTGTGAAGAAAAAATACTTTCACAATGAAAAGAATACGGCTTATGAGAAGAGTTTGAATTTTATAAGCTCCTCATACATTCCCTTTTGCATATTTTATGATACGATCACGAAATTGATAGCGAATATGAAATCATGCAAAGCCTAGAAAATAAAATTGCTTTTTGAGTTTTTTGAAAAATTCTTACCTAATTTAGTGTAAAAAACTTGATAAAAGAGAAAAAAAGTGGTAAAATGGAAAAAATTTATTTTTAATATTTGTATATGCAATATAAAATACCTGTCCAAATTGAAAATGAAGACCCAATCATCCTATGACTCAGCCTTAAACAACTCTGAATTATTATGGGAGGTTTTTGAATTGCATACTGACTTTTTAAATCACTTGAACCTAGTACATGAGCTGAAATTGCCGCTATACCATCACTAATTATAGTTGCCATTACTTTATTTGTGGCACTCTTTAAACAATACGAAATGACGTTTCTTCCTTTTATTCTTTCTATTTTGAGATACAATATCAATTTAAAAGAAAGATCTTGGAGGGGGGGAGTTGACAGTTTTTCTGCCCTTGATATAGGAGTAATCACTCAATCAGATTCTAAAAAAGAAGATGTTGTAGATCTCAAAACAAAGGCTGAAAAAATCCAATCTCTAGAAAATAATCTTGAAAAAATCTAATTTACTTCCTTTTTAAGCTACAAATATATGCCAGTAAAAGCAAATAAAAAACAAATTCCCGATTCATCTACTCAAAGATATCTCCCTTTTTCACAAATAAGAGATAATATTGTGATTATGAAAGATAATTCCGCAAGAGTTGTGCTCCAATGTTCAACAATTAACTTTCTTTTAAAAAGTATTGAAGAACAAGATGCTATTATCATGAGTTTTCAAAGATTTTTAAACTCTATTGATTTTCCTATTCAAATTTTAGTTCGTTCGACAAAACTTGATATAGAAACCTATATCAATAAACTCAATACTCTTGCTATCAAACAAACAAATCCTCTCTTACAAAATCAAACCTATGAATATATAGAATATTTAAAAAAACTCATTGAGGTGGCTCAAATTATGAAAAAAGATTTTTATATCGTAGTTGCGGTTGATAGTGAATGAGATAATAGTGTTAGAGATCTCAGTTTATTATGAAAATTTAGAAACTTTTGGGCATCTATTAACGGACAAGACGATCTCTTAAAAATAAAATCTCAAATAAAAAACCTTTCGAAACACAAAAAGGCTCTTGCTGGAAGAGTAAATGCTATTAAAACGAGCCTTGAATCTATTGGAATTAAAGCAACTGAACTCGAAAAAACACAACTGGTAAAATTTTTAAGTGAATACTATAATCCAACCTTGGATAGTTTTCATAATATCAAAACAGATGTAAAAAACTATGATTTAATCTAAAAAAATTTATATTTTATTTTCAATTGTATGAAAAAAATAAGTGCTATTATTCCTCTTTTCTTCTCTTTTCATTCATATCTTTATGCGAGTGATGCGTGAGTTCTAAGAGGAACCACAACTGAAAAAATTAGAACTTGAGATATTCATAGTGAAGATATTCCTCAAATTCTTAAATGAGCTACGGATTATCTGATGGGGTTTGCGGCTACTATTGCCATTATTTTTATCATTATTTGAGCATATAAAATAGCTCTTTGAAGCCTATCTGGAGATAAATCAGACGGGAAGAAAACTATTTTTCTTGCGGTATGATGACTCGTTTTAGCCAGCGTAAGTTGGTTAATTTTAAAGTTAGTAATTGATAATTTTTCATAAAATGAATAACGAAATTTTATACTCTTGGAGATTTTCCAATGATAAAAATAGAGGAAACTTGTGGTATATCATCGCATTATCTATAGTTATTTGATTGGTTGTTTGGTGATTTTTATCTCGCCAATATCCATTAAGTTTTTTAATTATCTTGATTACGGGGGTATATTTTTTTGTAGAAAATAATTCTGAGGAACATGTTGATATCAGCCTCACTCACCTGTGAGTAAAGGTAAATAATAGTTTTTATGATTATTCAAAAATAGAATCATATAGTCTTATTTATAATGGAGAGTATGCCGTTATACTCAGACTGACTCTTATCAAAAAATGACTTAAGTACATAGATATAAAAATTGATAATGATATCGCTATTGTTTTAAAAGAAATTCTTCCAAACTATATTAAACAAGATGAAAAGTGAGAACTCAACTTTACGGATAAACTCATTCAAATACTCAAACTATAAAAATAAAATTCTCCATTGAAGTTTTAATTTTTTTCATATAATAAGCTCAACTTTAGCTTATTATTTTTTCCCCTTGAAAACATTTTATTTTTCTTCTATCAACCTCGGATGTTCTAAGAATCTCGTTGATTTAGAATTTATGATTGGAAATATTTTTAATTTATCCTCCGAAGTAGATATAGATTTTTTTACCAATCCTGATGATGCAGAGGTAGAATACCTTATTATAAACACCTGTTGATTTTTATCAAGCTCCAGACAGGAAGCTGAAAATCTTATAAAAGAATATGACGATAAATGAAAAAAAGTTATCGTCGTTTGATGTTACACGGAAGTAAAGGATGATGAATTTTTATCGAGTTTAAAAAATCTCTATGCCGTTATTCCGCATAATGAATCTAAAAACCTAGACCTTATTTTTAAATCGCCATCACTTCAAACGCTCAAAAGTAAACTTTCCTGAGTCAAACAAGATACTTTAAAAAATTTTTTAAAAAACATTGGTGGAGACAATATTTCATCAAAGGCTTTTATTTGGCAATCAAATGATGTAAGGGCTTATTTAAATGCTGATTATGGATATGAATACCTTAAAATTTCTGAATGATGTGATAATAATTGTACCTTTTGTATCATCCCTAATATCAGAGGAAGACAAAAATCAAGAAGTGTAGAAGATATTGTACAAGAAGTAAAAACCATGATACATTCTTGAATAAAAGAAATTCAAATTATTTCTCAAGACCTTACCAGATATGGGACTGATTTATATAAAGAGGCAAAATTAGTAGATCTCCTCGAAGCAATAGACTGAATTCCTGGAGATTTTAAGTATAGAATTTATTATCTCTATCCTGATATTTTAACCTTTTCTCACTTAGAAAGACTGACAAAACTGAAAAAAATGCTTCCTTATTTTGATATGCCGTTTCAACATATTTCACCAAAAATTCTGAAACTTATGGGAAGATTTTACGATGAAAATCATATTTATACCGTCTTAGATTTTATAAAAAATAACTTTGAAAACGCTTTTTTGCACACCAATTTTATTGTCTGATTTCCAGGGGAAACAAAAGAAGATTTTGAAAAATTAAAAGAATTCGCAAAAAAATATCAATTTGATAGCGTTTCTATGTTTGGATATCATGATGAATCTCTTGCTACTTCTTCAAAATTAGGAAATAAAGTAGATGATGCTACTATTGAGCAAAGAGTTCTTGAACTCAGAGAAATATTGGAAGAAATCTATGATCACAAATACGAAGAAAGACAAAAAAAGAAGCAAATATGATTTATTCATGAAATTTGAGATAAAAAACTAGCCGTAAGACCAGAATTACACGCTCCAGAAATAGATGATCTTGATTATATAAAAACATCTCAAGTTCTCTCAGGAAATATTTGAATTTGAGAAAAAATTGAGTATACATTATAAAATTTATTTTTTAATATTTTGACATATGAAAATATTTTTTTCTATTCTTCTCAATGCGTCTATTTTATTTATTATTTGGTTTTTACTCAATACGGAAAGCTATCCTACCGCAGTAGTAGTACTGCCAGAATGATTCAATGCTTGGAAAACATACCTTCTTGGGGGAATTATCTTATGACTTCTTAACGTATTTGTAAGGCCCATACTAAAACTCCTTTGACTGCCTTTATTTTTCATATACCCTATTATAGCTCTTCTTATCAATGCTATTTTACTTTGGTTACTTTCAAAAACTATCAACAGTTTCTTAGCGCTTCCAGGTATGATTTTTGAGATTAACGGTTGGATAAATTTTATAATTGCTGTTGCAATTTTTACAATTTTGAATATTGTGTACTCGATATTATTTTCTAAAAAGTAAAAAAATGATTACTGTATTGACTATTACACAGATTATTATTTCTGTATTACTCATAATTGTTATCCTTATTCAAAATAAAAATATCGCTTTAAATCTTACTAGCATGTGAGGTGGAATGTGAGCAGTAACAAAAAGATGATGAGAAAAAGTACTTCATATTACTACTATCGTTCTTGGAATACTCTTTACTATAAACTCTTTAATATTTTTCTTCATCAAATAAGATGACTTAGAAAAATACTAACTTATAAATAGATTATGAATAAAGAAAACATAAATAGGTTAAAAAGATACTTATTTCTTATAAGTATATTTTTTTCATTTGTTATTTGATGACATATTATATATGTGTATCTTTATGATGAGGCAAAAGAATCTCCTATTGAATGAGGGAGTGTTTCAGAGTGAATTATTGGTGAATTTCCACATCTCAATCCACTACTCATGAGTAGTGATTATAATAAAAATGTTCTTTCTCTTTTATATAGATCTCTTTTGACTTTTGATTATACTAAAAATGAAATCACCTCTGATCTTGCGAATTGTAACCTGAAAAACCTTTGATATATTGAATGTTTTTTGAAGGATAATATTTTTTGGTCAAATGGGGAAAAGATTACCGCTGATGATGTAATAGCAACCTATAATATTATAAAAAACTCAGACATAAATAATACACTTTGAGCTCTTATAAAAGACACTACTATAGAAAATAGAGCCTGAGTTATTACCTTTTCAAATACGGTAAAAGATATCAATTTTCTTACCGTACTTTTTCAACCTATCGTGGCAAAAAATGTGCTTGATAATATAGGAAATAAAGAGTTGTATGGAAAGTTTAACCCTATTGATGGACTCTATTCTTGACCATATCTTATAGAAACGGTCAGTTATGACGATAGTTTATGAATTCAAAAACTTATTCTCGCAAAAAATACTTTTTATAAAGAAAAAGAAATTCTTATCTGAAAGTATATTTATAAAATTTTTAAAGACCAAAATCACTTCCTCAAACATAAGGACCTGATAAATATTTTCTTTGATAAAAATAAAATTATCGGAGACACACTTCCAAGATTGGCTAAAAATACATTTTTCCTCAATCAATATAATGCTCTTTTTATCAATGAAGAAAGAATAAAAAGTCCTCTTTTAAGAAATTTTATTCTTGGAAAAATTGATGTAAATAATATTATAAACCACCTGTGAAAATCATATGCTTCTACTCAAAGCATTTTTCTTGATGACTCTGTTTTACAAAACTACGATATAAAAAATACCAACATCGAAAGTATTATCAAAGAAATGTGATATTACAAAAAGGATTATTTAGCCAATATTATTGCTGAAGAAGAAAAACAAAAAATAGAAACTACCAAAATTACCAATCCAAATCTCAGTTATATTACTTCTCCAAGTACGAGCAAATATAGTTTTTCTAGTGAAAATAATATTTTAATCGAATGAAAAACTCTTTGAAAAACTCCTGATGAAATTTATATCAATGAATATAAACTCTCGGCATATAAAAAATGAGATTCTACCTTTTATTATAGATTAAAAACTGATTTTAATAATATCTCCGCTGGAGTAAATACTTATAAAATCTATTTTGTCTCCGCAGGAAAGAAAGAATTTATGGAAGAGTTTGTTATTACTTATAGTTCTGATAAAGAAAAATTAACAAAAATCCAATCTGAATTTGAGAAAAAATTAAAAGAAAGTGAACCCCAACCATGAATCACTTTTGATCAAGAAAAAAAACAAAAAATCCTTGCTTTATCTGATAATGCTTTTTATGATACGGAACTCAAAAAACTCTCTTTTAGAATATACTATATCGAAAACAGAGAGGAGTTAGTAAATGTCGTAAATATTATTAAAAATATTTTAGAAAGTTATTCTTTATGAATCGAAGCTATTCCTATCTCTATTGTTGACTTAAATAAGAAAATTATTTCTGAAGAAAAGGATTATGATATGATACTCGTATGACTTGATTTATGATATTTTCCATTTCATCTGTATCCATACTTTCATTCGAGTCAAGCCAAATGATGATATAATTTTTCAAATATAAAAAATCTCAATCTTGATATCTTACTCGAAGAACTAAAATCAAATATTCTTTCGAAAGAAAAAACCCTCCAACTCGCACAAAAAGCAAATGAGATACTTGCCGAAAAACAAATCGTAAAACCAATTTACTCAAAAGAAAATATAGTATTAGTTGATAATAGTATTAAAAATTTTTCACTTCCTACTGGAAGAATAAGCGATCAAGCAATAATGAATAGTATTTTAAAATCTTATGTAAGCAGTGAAAGAACTATCGATTTTTCACAAAAAAATTTTTGAGATTTTGTTAGATTTATAAAAAAAGTTTTTTTCAATGAATAAAGACATTATATTAAAAGCCTTTGATTTAGTAAACCATGATACGAAAATAAAAAAATTCTATTTCATTCCTGGCGTTATTTCAGTAATATTTCTAATGATTATCTTAGTATATCAAGTAATTTATACTTATGTAGAATTATTTAATCAAAAAGATAAGGCATTAAGCATTATTCTGAATATTTTTCATTCTTGATATTTGAGCGAAATCTTAATTATTTGAGGTATTTTTTTGCTATTTTATATCATTATTATTCCTATTTTTGAATGATCTCTCATTTGGTATATTTCTAAAAAAGATCCACTTGAAAATCAAGTAAGTCTTTCTGAAAGTATTTCAAATGGATTATATAGATTTCTTCCACTGTTTGAGTATGGAAATATATTTAGTCAATTTAAATTCATCAGCATGGTAAATATTTATTTATTTTGTTTGAGATTTATTGGAGTAGAATATATCATGTTTCTCAACTATATTTTTGTATTTTTACTGATCATATCAACCATAGTAAATATTTTATTTGTGTATTGTAGATTTGAAATCGTTTTAAATAATAAAAAAGCCATTGAATCCCTCAGTTGATCAGCTAAAATTGCTATATTGAACTTAGCAACGACCGCGAGGATTTATTTCTTTTTATTTTTAGTGAATATTAGAGTTATCATAAATTTCTTAGTTTTCTTACTTTTCCCAATAGTTATCGCAAGTGCGATTACTTATATCACGACAAAAGTGTATCTTTTTATTACTGTTTTTATCCTGAGTTTAATTTTTATATTTCTCATCATAGTTTTATGATATCTTTGAGGAGTTTTTGAAATATTTAAAATTTCTGTTCGGTATAATGCCTATATGGATGGAAAAAAAAGACTCGATGAACTCGAAAAAAAATAGAGAATATTCTCTATTTTTTTATTATCTGCATGACTTCAAAAAGCACCTCTTGAGGAGATTTTGTAGCATCTATAATATAATCACACATTTCCTTTGCCTTTTGTTCTTCCATAAGAGCACTTCCTATTCTTTTTTGTAGTTCCTCATTACTCATAAATACCCCTCTTTGCTCGATTCTTTTTTTGAGAATATTTTCTGGAATATTGAGAAATATGGTCGTATATTTCTCGTCAAGTTCTGGTTTATTTTTTCTTAATTCTTCTAATCATATAATATCAAGTTCCTTAATAACTATTTTTCATTTTTCAACTCCATTTTGAAATACATCTTCATATTTAGTTCCATAATAATCAAGCTCATGAACGAGTGCATATTCTAAAAATACTCCCGACTGAACTCACGCAAAAAAATCCTCACGAGAAATAAACCACGCATCGACTCCATTTTTTTCATTTTCCCTTATAGGTCTTGTTTTATAGGAAAGAGGAATATGAATATTTTCTATTTTTAATTCTTTAATAGCTGTTATTAAGGTTCCTTTCCCGGCTCATGACACTCACATAATAAAAAATATATGCCCCATAAAACTTTTATTACAAAAATATTTGCTATATAATAAAAAAAAATACAATAAAAGAAAGTTTTTCTTACAAAAATTATATCTTTTTTTCGCACTTATGACACATTTTTTAAAAAATTATTTTTCAACTCTCCTCTTTATTGTGATTATCTATATTTTCTACTCAACACATTCTCATTATGTAAATTATCTATCTGGAGTATATAGTTTTCATTTTTATCCTCAGTTTCAACTCAACATTAAAGAGGTTTTTTTGTTTGTGGTAAAATTGTATTTTGTTGCTCTCATTCCTTTCTATATCTTTCAAGAAGAAAAATCTAAAGCAAGGATTATCCTCTCGTATCTCAGCAGAAAAATATTTCAAAAAAAATCTTCTCCCATTCAAGCAAACGAAAAAACAGCTATTCTAGCTTGGATAGTAAAATGATTTTTTGCTCCACTTATGATTTTTTGGCTTACTGGTCATATCTTTAATATGACAAATAATATCTATCTTACTTCTGAGAACCTCTCTCTTTTTAGTAAAGATTTTTTAATATTTTTCAATCAGTATTTTTTTCATATGGCTTTTAGTGCGATACTTTTTTTTGATGTATTATTTTTTACATTATGATATCTGCTAGAAGGAAGTCTATTTAAAAATAAAATAAAAT
Organism: Candidatus Altimarinota bacterium; assembly: GCA_024710565.1. Classification (GTDB taxonomy): domain Bacteria; phylum Patescibacteriota; class Gracilibacteria; order BD1-5; family UBA6164; genus UBA7396. The sequence continues at coordinate 12,174 of JANJUN010000033.1, forward strand.
CCGTTGAACCTACTGTTTTATGATGGTTCGTTGCTCTTGCTGCGTATCCGCCTATCAATAATGCAACCAATACTCTTTTATGATGGTATTCAAATGATTTTCCACAATTTGGAAATTTTTATCTTCATATTTTTTTTAATATTCTTATTCTGATTTCTATGGGAATATATTCTCGGGCAAGTATTTCTCTCTGATTAAAAGCGAGTAATCTTACCAATAGATGAATTATTCGCTCAGGACCGTATAAATATCTGCGTCATCCTGCATATGTATGTAAAAATCTTGCTTGGTGGATTGGTTGACTTCCGATACTGATAAGTGCATTCCTTCAATTTGATATAAAAACTTTTCTTTATGCATTTATTTCTCTCTCTTGATGGAGTGTAATTTATTACCTCAGAGCAAAAACAGAAGAAAATCACCTCAGTAGTGATCCTGATTATATTGAATACAAAAAACAAGTTCCAAATATGCTCATTCCAAGATGGAAAAGAAAATAATCCCGTATTTATTATTTCTCCATAAAAAAACCAAACAAAAATGTTTGGTTTTTTATATTTAAAATATTTTATTTTGGAACTTTATTTCCTTCCATATATTCTCCTAAAAATTGAGAGAGAAGTGGTGGTGGAGAAGAAAATACCTTAGAGGTAAAGTTAATATTGGTTCCCACATCGATATATTCTCCTCTGTCTTTGATATAGGTTCTATTTGCCAAAAGGTCTGCAACATTTCCATATAATGCTCCATTTACTAAAAGTCTATTGGTAGTAGAATTTGTTTCTCAAATAACTTTTCATCAAATATTGATAATAATTGCATCTATTTGAGTGACATTATTTTCTATAATAACATTTCCACTCTTTACTACAAAGAGAATATTATCTTGAGAGGTGATATTTCATTTCAAGGTTAAACTTCCATTTTCAATGATATATGTTTTATTTCCTCAAGTAATATTTTTAGCCTGAAGTACCACATTTCCATTATGGGTAAATATATTTTCAAATCCATTATATTTTTGAGTTGGAAGTTGTGTAATACTTTGTAGGGTTCCGGTAGAAAAATTTTGGTTAAATGAAGAAAGATCTTTTTGTGCGCTCATTTTAGAATTATTTACTATCCTCACATCATTTACGGTTTTTGTATAACTCGAAAGTGGATTACTTCCCAAGCTCGTCAAAATAAGATTTTTATTTATTTGTGGATTTAAAATTCACATGTCTTGCGATAATTTACTTACATCTGATAATTGTGCTCCATCTAATAATGACGCTCATCATCCAATAGTATTTACCGTTGGTTTTGCTATTCTTACCCTTAGTATTGATTTTAAGAAGCTTTGTGTATTTTGTAATCCTTCTAAGGTGGTAACTATTTGTCCATCTGTAGAAGTAATTCCAGAAGGAAAACTAGAAATATCAGCCACAAATCTTCTATCTGCAATCGGAAGACTTCTTGTTCATCCTCCCCTTACCAATTGTCCTATTACATTTGAAGAACAGATACTATTTCATGAAAGTGAATCGTATTCAAATCCTTGTTTATACACACAGAGTCTTTTATCTATAAAAATATCAGAAGTAGAATTATTCGTAATAGTTGCATTATTTGAACTCAAGTATTCAAATACTCACATTCATCCCCCTAACAAGAGGGTATTTCCAGGTGACAGAGCAATATCTCATCATCCTGGTTGGGTATTATTCCTATCTGTTCCACCTCCTGGTTGAGTATTTTCAAGAATCTTACAAGCATTTGCAGAATCTGGGGTTCCACACCAAGCCGGCCAACTAGACCAAGGACTTGATCATCCAAAATCACATTCTTCATGAATCATTTGGTCATTTGGTCTTTGTAAAGTCCCATCTCAACAAAAATTGGATCCACCTCAAGATGAGCTACTTCCTCAAGATGAACTGCTTCCTCAAGATGAACTCGAAGATGAAGATGATGATGAGGTAGATGAAGATGAGGTAGATGAACTTGGCGGTTGTGTAGCCGTAATATTTCATAAACATGCTGCACTCGTAATATTTCCGTTAATAGTACATCTTGCAGAATAAGTTCCTGCTGTAGAAAATACATAACTTCCGGTTGATGTATTCATAGTATGAATTACCGTCCCTCCTGAATTTAAAATGTCTATTCTATAACTATTTGCTCATGTAGCATTACAAGTAAATGCTGAAGTAAGCGGAGCATTTCCACTCATTGGTGTTATGGCAAGGTTATTACAAGTTGGAGTAACGACTACGGTCGGTTGACAAGTATTACTACACCCTCCAGCTCACCATCCAGTTCTGTTTGGATCATTAGGATCACATTGTTCTCCATTAGATATCACTCCATCTCAACACCAAGCA
>JANJUN010000037.1 GCA_024710565.1 Candidatus Altimarinota bacterium
ACAATTAAAAGTACTTTGAGAAAAGTATAGATCAAATAGTGTCATATCACAAATGGTATGATATCTAGGAAATGGAGTAGAAAATATCAAAAAAGATTTAGTAAAAAATAAAGATGTTGATTCTTTCTTTTGTGAACTTACTGGTGGATGTGAAAATACAAATACTTCTCCATCTATTCAAGAATGAGATAATAATAATGAATCTAATACGAATGCCTCTACATCTCCAAACAACTTTTATTCTATACATCAACTCGATAAAAGAGTTGCTGTAAAAGTATGAGATAATATATATGAACAAAGATATTTTAAGGGATTTAGAGACCAATATAACCCTACAAGTCCATTGACTTCATGTGAAATGTGATTTTGATACACTAATTCTTGTGCATTTCCATATAAATGAGATGTAGCAGGAATTTCTTATCCAGAGATAGAAAATAAACAAAGAGAATCTAGTGAGGTAACGAATCCTGGAAAATTTGATAAAAATTCAGAATTTGTTGATAAAAGAGAATTTAAAATATTTATACCGAAAGGTCTTACTTCATTTTGAATGAGTATATATTTTCCACAATGAGTGAAAGCAAGTTATGCTATGAAATTTGAGAAAATACCTACTACAACACAATTGGAAAGTAAGTTTGAAAATGGTTTTATAAAAGAATATAATAGTATCAATATTGAAAAAAAAGCACATAGAGATCAATGGGGAGAATATTTATTTAAAAAAAGAGAAGAGATTGTTCTTTCTCACGCATGAGGTTGAGTTGTATGAATAAACTGGAGTACAAGAAATCCATCAACTCAGTTTTTAGAACAATGAGGATGGTTATATATTAGACAAATAGAATGACCAACTCCAGCAAGTATACAAATTATTTGAGAATTGGATAAGAAAATATACTTACCATACTATAAAAATCTTATATTTGATAATAATGGAGATCCAATCGAAAATATTTCACAAGATACCTCTGATTTTTGGGATTTAAAATCATGTGGATGATGAACTGAAATAGTAAAATCATCAAATGGTTTACAATCATGTACTTTTAGTCGGCCTTCAACTCCTGGAAGAGAAAAATATGCAGGAAGTGGTACGAATGGGGGAACAATTTCTTGAACTTGTTGAATAGATGGACAATGGAAGGATGTAGTAGTTAATTGTCCAAACTCTACGAGTGTAATATCATGTAAATGATGAGCTGAAACAGTAAAATCACCAAATGGGGCTCAATCATGTAGTTTTACTCGGCCATCAATGATATCATGACAAACTTATAATGCTATATGAACAAATAATTGAACAATTAGTTGAGTATGTTGAACGGATGGACAATGGAAGGATGTAGTAGTTAATTGTCCAAATACTAATACAGTAAACTCATGTGGATGATGAACTGAAATAGTAAAATCATCAAATGGTTTACAATCATGTAGTTTTACTCGGCCATCAAAAACAGCATGACAAAGTTATAGTGGATGAGGAAGCAATGGAGGATCAATTTCTTGAACTTGTTGAACGGATGGACAATGGAAAGATGTAGTAGTAAATTGTCCAAATACTAATACAGTAAACTCATGTGGATGATGAACTGAAACAGTAAAGTCATCAAATGGGGCACAATCATGTAGTTTTACTCGGCCATCAAAAACAGCATGACAAAGTTATAGTGGATGAGGAAGCAATGGAGGAACAATTAGTTGAACTTGTTGAACAGATGGACAATGGAAAGATGTAGTAGTTAATTGTCCAAACATTACTAGTGTAACTTCATGTGGATGAGGAACTGAAATAGTAAAATCATCAAATGGGACTCAATCATGTAGTTTTACTCGGCCATCAAAAACAGCATGACAAAGTTATAGTGGATGAGGAAGCAATGGAGGATCAATTTCTTGAACTTGTTGAACGGATGGACAATGGAAAGATGTAGTAGTTAGTTGTCCGAATAAATAAAGACAAAATAAAAAAGTAGAATAAAAATTTATTCTACTTTTTTATTTTGTCTTTATTTCATATCTCAAGTCATCTACATTCCCAGCTCATTGTAAAATAATTACTAGATTTCAAGGATTTTCTTGGTCTAATTTTTTAATTATTTTTAAAGTATTTTTTAATCAGTTTCCAAATATTTTATTGGGGTGATTTATATAATTTATAAGTTTTTCACCATCAATTTTTTTCTTATCTTCCTCACTATCACGAGATTCATAAATGTCAGGAATGATAAGTATGTCAGTATCAGAGAAGCAATTTTTAAAATCCTCTAAAAGTTCCAAAGTTCTATTGTATTGATGTGGTTGGAAAATAGTAACTATTTTCTTATCAAAATATTTCTTTTTTAATGCTCATAGATTGAGTGTGATTTCAGTGGGATGATGTCCATAATCACTCATTAATATATTATTATTTTCAGTCAATCAAACTACTTCACTTCTTCTCCAAATACCATTATATTTATTTAAAGTATGTATTATTTCATCATCTTGAAGTCAAACTATTTTTCCAACGACGAAAGCAAGTCTTGCATCAAATAAAATATGCTCACCAGGAATTTTTAAATCAAAAGTAGGGAAGATGTATGTTTTGTCTCATATTTGAAAAGAATTATCTTTTAAAAATACAAAATTTATGTCATCTCTGATTCAAAGGAGTTTTTGAGAATTTTCTTCATTTCCATTTATTACTAAATATCCTCATGAAACTATATTTTTAACATAAGTCTCAAAAGCAGAAATATAATCTGGTAAGTCTTTGTAATAATCTAAATGATCTAAATCAATATTGGTAATGACTCAAATATAAGGTTTATACACTAAAAAGCTTCTTTTATATTCACAAGCTTCCAGTACAAAATATTCACTATCAGAAAAATACACATTTTTCCCATCAAATTCTTTGA
>JANJUN010000083.1 GCA_024710565.1 Candidatus Altimarinota bacterium
CCCCTTACTCTTTTTACTTCATTATATAAATATTTAAAATCTTTCAAATTAAAAAATATATATATTATAAAATAAAAAATAGAAATAATAGCAAGTCATATAAGCATATATCATCTATTCTCAATATTTCAAAAATAGGGAAGTATCAGATAATATAAGACGAGTCAAATACCACTAAAAAAAGCAATATTTTTTCCAATATATTTTATATCAAAAGAAGTATGATACTCTTTTAATTCCTTTTCTGACAAGTACCAAATAAGCATCCATCATAATCCCGTTGCTAAGGCAGCTCAAGCAACTCATAATGTGTAAATAAATATTAAATTTGTAATTATATTAAATCCAAGTGCTTTTAATATAATTTTGAGTCTTTCTTTGATTTTTCCATTAGCTGCTAGGATATTGAAATTTATCTGAAGAAGAAAGTTAAATGCAATAAAAAATATTGCGTATTGTAAAATCACTCCAGACATTTCAAATTTTTCTCCAAATAAAATGATGGAAATAATCGGTCAAAATACAAAAAATAATATAGAAAATACGATTGAAAATACAAAGAAATTTTTGAAAAATATACTTTTTACTCATTTTATCTTTTCATTTTCATTTTTTGCAATCATCTCAGAAAAAACTGGAAATAAAAATGCAAAAATAGGACCAATAAGAACAAATGGAATAGATATAATACTGAGATAATTACTATAAAATCCAGCATCTTTGGCTCCAAGTATATAGATAATCATCTGCATATCTACTTGACTGAGAATCGTACTCGCTTGTGATCATAAAAAAACTAAGAGAGCATAAGAAAAAATTTTCTTAAAAAAATCAAAAGAAAAAATTATTTTTTCAGTATGTAGATATTGAAAATAATAATGCTTTACAAAAAAATAAAATGCTACAAAAATACCAACATACACTCATAAAACCCAAGCAAGACTATAATGAAAAAGATCTCATTTTTCTCAAAAAAAAGCATAGAGAGTAAATCATAAAATCGCAATCATTCTCAAAAACTCAGTAAATCTTTGCAAGAAAGTATTTTGAATAGCTTGAAAAAATACATTGAGAACATGAAAAAAAGTAAAACCTAAAAAGAAAAATGAAAATACTTGTATCACTTCAATAGCTCTTGAGTCATGAAAATAGTGAATTCCTAAAAAAGTAGATCCGAAAAATAAAACCGTAAAAATAATTCATCCAGTAACTACTTGAGCTAAAATAGCATACACTAAAATAGTTTTTACTTTATCATACCTTTTTTGAGTAACATATTCAGGAATAAACTTATTCAAGCTTTCAGCCATTCATAAGTCATTAAACGATAAAATCAGCATTACTAAACTCATTACTCAATAAATAATACCAATTTCTTCTACACTCACATCATGAGACACTAAAATTTTTACTATATATCCAAGAGGTGCTATAATAAAAGAAAATAAATAGAGCCAAAATCATTTTTTTAAAAATTTTTCAGCCAAAGAATCGTGTTGATCAATCATATTTTTAGGAAGCTTATTTTTTAATGATGGATGCATCTTATCTGTATCCTATATTTTTTCAACTTTTTTCTTTACAAAATAATTTTTCTTGTACAATGAACTTGTTTACTTTTTAAGGTTTTTCTATGATTTCCTATTTATTGAAACTTTTGTATTTAGTGGTTTTTTCTATATTAGTTATTTTTGTCTACTATAAGATATACGACTTTCATGTAGAAAGTTTTGTTTGATATACACCATATGTCATAGCGATGCTTATTTTTTATGCAATGTATAAATGATATCAGTTTTTACAAGCTAAAAAAGAGATAATTTTTACTCCCGTACAAATACTTTGATTTTTCTTAGTACAACTTTTTTTATTATCAATTTTATTTTTTACTTTAAATAATCTATCAGGATTGCTATGATTTACTTTATTTTTAAAGATTATAGGATATAGCATTCTCCCGATTCTCATTTTTTCTCTCAGTAGTGCATTTGGTAACTTTTTGCTTAAAAAAATCGAAGGATTTGAAAAAGAAACTTCTACTTTTCAACTTTTATCATCTCTTTGAGTAGGTTTTTTTTCCTTTCTTACTCTTATGAGTATTTTTTGATTTTTTGGATGGTATAATATCTATACATTCTTTGGAATTCTTATAAGTCTCGCTATTTTTTCTTATAAAGAATACATAGAATTATTTAAAAGTTTTATCTCTTATGAAATAAAAATTTCTGATGAAACTTTTTTATCAGAATCAAAAAATCCTTTTTGAAAATTTAATTTATACCTATATTCAACAGAATTTTTATTCATCGTTATCAGTTTTTTACTCAGCGTTAATCTTATCAATGTAGTCAGACCTATGCCAATAGGATGGGATGATTTATGAGTGTATATGAATTTTCCAAACCTTATGGCAAATGCGTGATCTACCCTAGATTTATGATGAATGTATGCTTGGCAAGTATTTACAGGAATTTGATATATGTTTTCTGCAGGAACTGCAAGTTTTTTTCTCAATACTTTTTGAGGAATACTCTCACTTCTTGTTATTGTTTTATCAACGGGAGAATTATTAAAATCAACTAAAAAAACATTTATCAATATTCCGATGCTTCTTGGTGCAATATTTTTGTCTATGCCAATGGTTATTTTTCAATGAGCAAAAGATATGAAACTTGATCCGGGATTATTTTTTATCTCAGCGATAAGTATTTATATGACTTTTTATATTTTTATAAAATATATTGGCTATAAAAAAGAAACGCAGTGAGAAATGTTTAGTATAGTATCTGAAACACAGTGAGATCAAAATACGATTCAGGTGATGTTTAATAAACAAACAAAACATGGATTTAGCTCATACTTCACATCATTTACTCGTATAGGGGAAGATATTTTCGGGAAAAAACAATATCTTATTTATATGTTTATTATTGGATTATTGGCTTGATTTGCATTTTCGATAAAATTTACCTCATTACTTTTAATATCTTCACTGATAGGAGTTATTTTTTACTCAAAATTATGAGTTGCATGATTCTTGTGATATATATCGTTTTATATAGCATTTTTTACCAAAGCAAAACTATGGGCCATGATGAATGTAGTGGTTCCAAATGATATTTCTTTTGTAAATAATGTATGTATTCTTTGAAGTCTTTTTGGGATATTGTTTTTATCTTACTCACTCAATAAATATTCTATACAAGCAATAAAGAAATTTTTTGTCATACTCAGCTTATTTTTATTCGGGGTAATTGCATGAATATTTCCTTGGATAGTAAAAAATATATTATCAGCAGATACTATCAATATAGGTTCTATATTGAGTGGAAATGTGGATACATTTCAAATAGATTATACAAAAATTTATACCAAAGAAGAACTCGATGCTATCAATAACCAAATAGCTCAAACTTCCATGACCGAATCATGAACATCAAATAATGAAGATTTATGAAGGTATTTTTGATACGAGAAAGGGATAAATAATTATCTGAAACTTCCATATAACCTGACTATGCAAAGCAATCAAAAGGGGGAGTATACTGATATTACTTTTATTTATTTAGCGCTTTTACCGATATTACTATTTTTATGATATAAATCAGGATTTTTTGCTATAGGAACTTTTGTGTACTTACTGATTCCTTTGTTTTTCTTTTTTCCATTTTTAGATAGATATTTTAATGATTTTTTTGCTTCTTTTAATCTCCCTTGAGGATACCTTATTATTTTTTCTTTTTTTCTTATTCCATCACTGTATTTGATGTATACTTTAAATAAAGAAAAATTTTCTCAGCTTATGAGACTGAATATAATATTTTGAATGTGGTATATATTTTTATGGACTATTTCTGCTTTCTGAATCGTATGGTATGGTATCTCTATGTACTATATTTTACTCCTTATTGCTGGAATATGAATGTATTATATTTCGAGCTATGATAATAATGACGGTATTAAAAATATTACCTTTAAATTATTTGGAAGTATTATATTACTTTTAATCGTGAGTGTATATTTTTTTCAATCGAGTTTCCCTCATGGATTTAATAATCTCACACAAGCAAGTTATACGCAATTCAAATCCTGAGAATATAACAATTATATTGCTATTTTTCAAGCACAACCAAGTTATTACAATGTCTTAGTTGAATTAAATATAAAAAAAGAAAAACATACAGAAGTATTACAAAAAATTCTTTTAGAAACTTCTAATGAAAAAATAAAAGAAATTATAAAAGAAAATAATGCCTATTCTCTTGAGACTTTTCATCAAGTACTTCTTGAATTATCAAGATTAGAAAATAGAGAAAATAACAGAGATATTTCTCTTATAAAAAATGAGGCAAAAAGACTTGCTACTCTTTTATATAAAAATGTATTGTATCCAGAAGAGGAATTTAAAAATATGGCGTGAGTGTACAGAATTGGAACATTTTTGAGATATTTTATAGTGAATAATTATAATAGATTGTATGAAGATAGTCTCGTAACAGGATTTCAAACATATTTTTATGACGAAAATAATATCGATACAGCTCTTGAAAGAATGAAAAAGATGGGAATTGAATATTTTTTAGTAGATCTCAATGCAGCAACCATTGATAAAGACCCAGCAAGAAATCTCACAAAAAGATATGAAAATTTATTAAAAACATTTACTTCAGATAAAATAGAACTCGTGCAAAGTGATAGTGTGTGTTTAAAACTTTGATTAGAAGAATACAATCTCTGAGAAAAGACTCAAGAAGACTTTAAAAAATATCTAACTTTCGCCTGAGTAAACTATGAAAGTTATACTGAAAGTTGAGAAACTATAAATAGATGAATAAAGCAACTTGCTTGTTATAATAGAATTTTAGAACTCATAAAGGAAGATGGAAAGATTAGCGAAACAAATTATTCATATTTACTTCCAATTGCTAACTATTTAAAACAAAATAATATACAATCCCAAGAAGAACTCGTTACATTTTTTAGAAATTATGTATGACATGGATGGATGGTGCTTTTTAGAATAAAATAAAAAATCGTGAATTTCCACGATTTTTTATTGTTTTAACGAATCATAATTTTTGCTTGGTACCAAGAGTTATATGGTGATGTTGGATCTGGTCACCAGTAGCTATATCAATTACAAACCGCAGTTCATCAAAGGTTAAAATCAGTTCCTACAAGAGAATTACTTTCTGCAACTCATGGAGAGCAAACATTTGAAAAATCGGCCGTAGTACTCCAAAAGTGAGCATTGTGACAACCTCCATACCAATAAAAAGAACTGGCCCATTGAGCACAATTAACAGTATTATGAACATCATTATCTCGATCATTAGTAGTTAGTTTCATCCCTATATTTCCATTTGCATGTCAACTTACATGAGTTCATAACCATGTGTAAAATCAATCATTTGCTAAATAGTGTCCTGAATATTGGAGAGTTTTTTGCCAAGGATCACTTGATTTTCCACCTTTCCCATACATAACATATTGAACTGGTTTAGATATATTTGCAAGAGCAAGATACCTATTCATAGATATATGAAAATTATTTGACATATTGGTAATATCTCATACTCAAAGAGTAGTTACAGTAGTCCAGTTTACATCAAAAGGTTTTGTAGTGGTATCTCAAGCAACATTAGCAAAAGAATTCGTTATAATAGTCCATCCTCACCCATCAGTTGTCATATCACAATACACTTTAAAAGCAGCATTTGAATCAGGTTTTACCCAGTATATTCCATCTCAAGTTACTCCAGCATAGGTATAATTTCCAGTTGGATTTTTATATTCATTACAACTGATAGCATATGTTTCATCAGACCATCTTTTTCCACCATCATATGCGACAATATTTCTTTTACAAACACTTCCAACAAGACTAAACCCTGAACTACAAACTATATTCTCACTTTGAGCAGAAAGTGTAATATCACTTCCATTTGAAGCAAGAGTAAAGGTTGCGGTTAATATTGATGTTCATCCAGTAATAGGCAGAGTACTCGATGTCTTTGTTTGTGGGGTTCCATAAAGAAGGGTGAAACTCGTAAAGCTAAACGTTCTTCCATTGTATACTCCAGATGTCACTGTCTTTTCTTTTGGAATACAATTACTTCCTTCATATCAGGTTTCACAACTATATTCACACGTATTGGTTCCCGTTCAAGAAGTAGTATAACTTGAATTATTTGGTTTATTCGTACACGCTATCTTTTCTATTGATTCGTTTGGACTATAGTATCATACTCATACTCATTCACACAGATTATTATTTGCATAATAATCCGTATCACATTTCGTTATTTCTCCCGTTTCTGGAGTTTCTCTTTTTACTAAATCTCCATTATCACAATGAAATTCTTGGGATAATATTTTTTCTCCATTTTGAAACGTAGTATCTTCTTTTGTAAGAGTACTTCCACTTCCATGTTCGAGGGAGTCTCAGAGGGTATAACTATCATTTGTGGTTCATATTTCACATCTGTTTGGGATTCATTCAACACATTCTACTTCACTTGGATAGTCTATCTTATTTGCTGAACTATGTTTCCAATCTCCATTTTTACATTCAAATTCTACTCCAGCTTCACATGCATTTCCATACGGAACACTTGCTGTTTTATAAAATAGTTTTTTACTTCCATCGGCTATTCCATCACAATTTTTATATACTGTTGGGGTTGTATCTCATAGGATAACTTCTTTTATTTCTTTTGGAGTTGTTTTTCAAAAACTTTCTATAATTTCTTTTTCTGTTGGGTCTATACTTTCTTCTCATTTACTTCATATTTCTTTCAATCTCTCTTCACAGATAGTAACTATTTTTGTATTTTGTTTTTTTGTCTTGAGTTGTATGACTCTATCTGGAAGGATTTTTTCGCTTTGTTTTTCTTGCAAATAGGGAAGATTTTTTTCATTATTAATTACATAAATTGGGGTTTCTGGTTGTTCACTTCCTGTGGAGAGAAGATCTACCGTTCCTGTATTACTCCATATGAGACTTGGGATATTTGCGTAGGAAAGACAATTTTCACTCGTATTTTGATATTTTGCATATCAGGCATAGTTTCATTCTACTTTTGCTTTATATTCTCACAGGGCATAACTCGTTGGAATGATTTTTGTATACGCAACATTTCACTCAAGGACTCAGGCTATTTCGTATTGGGTTTGAGAAACTGTGGTTGAGTAGATATAATTATTTTTACTTTTTGGATCTTTTGGGGGGGTATTGAGTCATATTTGTTGACTGATAGATTTGTTTATTTCTCATTTGTATACAAAGTCTCCTCATCAAAGGGTTCCTGTTTGGATTTCTCATTCGGGTTTTGGATATTTTCCTGTCTTCATAACATACAATTCTAAACCGGTTTGGATGTTTTTTATCGTGGATAGTCTATTTCCATCTCTGGCATCTCAGGAATAATTTTGAAAAGAAATAAACCCTATCGTTGCTAAAATAGCTAATATCATGATTACTATTATCAGTTCAACTAGGGTAAAGGCTTGTTTTTTATTCAGGTGTTTTTTTTGTCTTTCCATAGGGCTCTTTTTAAATTGATATTTTATGTCTTATAGTTTAACTTTTTATTTATACTTAGCAAATAAAAATCGTGAATTTTCACGATTTTTTTATTTATTTTTTATTATTTTATCTATGATTCCGTACTTTAAAGCAGCTTCTGGTCTCATATAATTATCTCTATCACAATCTGCTTCTACTTGCGTAATATCTTTTCCAGTATGTTTTGCTAAGATAGAATAAAGAAGATTTCCTGTTTCAATAATATTTTCAGCAGCAATTTTTATATCTTTTGCTTGTCCTTCAGCTCATCCAAGAGGTTGATGAATCATGATCTCACTATTTGGGAGAGAATACCTTTTTCCAGCAGTTCCTCCAGCAAGAATAATACTTCCCATAGAAGCAGCAAGTCCGATACAAACCGTAATAATATCACATTGTACGTATTGCATAACATCATAAATTGCAAGTCCAGCAGTTACGTGTCATCCAGGAGAATTGATATAAATAGTAATTGGAGCTTTTGGGTCTTGTTTTTCTAGAAATAATAATTGTGCTACTACGGTATTTGCTACGTTTGAGTCAATAGCTTCTCATAAAAATATAATTCTATCCTCAAGGAGTCTTGAATAGATATCATAAGCTCTCTCTCAACCAGGAACTTTATCAATTACTGTTGGGATGAGTGTATTTTGAATTGTGGTTGTTTTTTGAGAAGTTACTCATTTTCATTTCTTTTTTGAAATCATAGATGCCATAAAATATGTTTAAAAATTAAAATATGCTCTAATTATATTAAAAAAATAAAAACTACAAATAATTTGTAGTTTTTATTTTATGCATTTAAAAATCAAATCCCCCTTGTTTTTCATACTCATCTCACTTTACTGATTATTTCTTTACTTTCCTCTATGGTGATATCACTAATTTCTTTAGTTTCTATTTCTTGCATAGCTTTTAAAGTAACGAGTCTATTGATAATATTTTCAACATCAGCTCAAGAAAGTCATTCTGATAAATTTGCCAATTTTTCTATATCTATACTTCAAAACGATTTTTGAGATTTTTCAGGAAGTTTTCATATATGAATTTCATAGATTTGTTGTAGTGCGCTTTTATTTGGGAGTTCAACTTTTATTTTTGTTGACATTCTTCCAGATCTAATCACGGCTGGATCAATAGTATCTATTAAATTGGTAGTTCAGATAAATATAACATTATCTATATCGTCCATTCATCACATTTCAGATAAAAAAGTATTTACTATTTTTACATCTTCTCAACTACTATTTCCACCACTACTTCTTTTCTTAAATAAAGCATCTAATTCATCTAAAATAACAATTATTTTTTTCTGAGTCGTTTTGCTTTTTTCTTTGAGAAATGCAAATAATTCCTTTATATTATTCGCTCATTCATTGATAAATGCACTCGTTTGTATATCGGTGAGTTTGATGTTGTATACTTCTGCATTTATGGCACTTGCTACTACTCTTGCAAGAAGTGTTTTTCAAGTTCCAGTTGGTCCTTCAAAAATAATTCATTTTGAATGTTTTGCTCACCAAGATTCAATAACATCCTCATGTTGTATCATCTTAATAATAGTTTCAATTTCTTTTTTTGCTTCTTCTTGTCATCATACGTCATTCAAGGTTACCTTTTGAGAATCTTTTATTTTTAATTGTTCGAATTTTTGTGATCAAGAACCATCTTTATTTTTTCTTCAAAAATGTAAGATATCGCCACTTGAAAATATATGGATATTTTTTTGTATTTCCATACCAAATTCTTTTGATATTTCGTTGATAAAATAATTATTTACCTCTATGAGTTGTTTTAAAAATAATAATACGGCTTCTCTTGAATTATAAGCTCAAAGTTTTCCTAGCATGATAGTAAAATAACTGGTGAGGTTATTGTCTCAATATATTAAATCTCTATCTTGTTCTGTATCGTATGAGATAACAAATTGATTTTCAGGATTTTTTTGAGAATAATCTACCGCTTTTTTATCTATAAATTTTCTTAATTTTGCAAGATTTATTTTCCTTTTTGATTTATTTTCCTTCGATGTTATTTGTATTGGGATACGAAATACAAATCCATCGAAGTTCGGTTCATATTCAAATACATTATTTCAAAATCATTTTCCTATAGGAAAAATTCTTGGATCCAATGAATCATCATTTTGAGCAGCATTTTGGGTAATTTCCTCTATAATACTTACAGGATTTCAAAGTTCAAGATGGTAATTTTCAGTATTTAGTTTTTCTATCATGGCATCAAAATTTTCTAAATACATATCAATAATACGCTTCAATTCAGAATAATTTTTTTCTGCATTTGAATTATTGAGATAATCAGGAAGTATAACTGTATTTATAATCAGACTAAATAACATCTTATTGATACTTACATCTTTTTCTAATTCAATTCATTTATAGAGTCTTAATTTTGTGAGTAATTCAGAAATATAATCCAGTGAAAAACGATCACTCGTAATAAAATCACTTACATATCTTTCAAGTGCTTCAATAATTTTTCCATTTTTTTCTATAGTTTCAAAGTTAATATCTGGAATGAGATTTTCCATATCTCATCTTGAGTACTTTACTTGGAGTTCTTTTACTTGAGTAAATCTATTCAAATTTCCCATAATTTTTACTTAAAAAATAAGAAATATTTATAACTCATTTTTTATTTAAGTCAAATTTTTATTTTGCATTCATTTTCTTTTTGTGGTATAATATAAAATATTTATAAAAATAAATACAAAAATATGGCAAATACAAAATTATTCAAAAATCAAAATCTCGGAGTAAATCTTGATTTTAACGAATTAAAGGATGAGTTAATTACTCTTTTTAAGTCGCCAAATCCATTTCATATTTATATGAATTCTCAAAATATCAAAGAGAAATTTTCTTCTATTCTTTCAGCGTTAGCACTCAAACTAAAAGAATGATTTAAAATCGAATCAGAAAATGAACATACTTTTATTATGACATTGTATAAACAAGCGAATTACGATAAAGTGTGGCTTGAAATCATACAAAATTATCTCAGAGATGCAAAAAATTTTGATGTTTTAAATTACATCTATTTTGTAAAAATCTTAAATAAAGATAAACAATACCTTGCAAAATGACTTTTAAAATTATATAACAAAAATTCGCCCGAAGAAATCATGAAGTTTCTCATTAAATACAACGCGAAATTTTCTTATAATTATTTAAAAAATATTTTTGATACTTTTCACATAGGGGACATGACTTTTGATATCAATCTTAGGGAAGATTTTATCGAACACTTTATAGAAAAAATTTATTTACAACTTCCTGTTGATAAGAAAGATCTTTTTTTAGATTACTTTATTTTAAGACTTGATATGTATACTTCTGATTTTTCTGATATATCAAAAGTAATTTCAAAAATTATTTCCTCCTATACTTCTGATGATAAATATGCAACTGTATCCGAAATAGTAACGATGTCATATTTTAAAGATGTGAAACTTTGTGTAGATGATTTAATTACTCGTTATGGAAGTATAAGATCGAGTTTTTACATCCAAATAAATGATGTTATTAGTGTTTTAAATCAATCAGACAGAGCTACTTTTTGGAAATACATAAAAAAACAAATGATTGATCTGTATTATAAAGAAGTAAGAAATATTTTTTATGAATCATCGAGTAACTCTTTTCTTGATAAACAAACGTATTCGCTCTTATCGTGAGAAATAAAAATTCTTCCATCTGTAAGTCTAGAAGCAGAGTATATAAAAGAAGAGTATGAGCAAATAAATGATGTAAAAGAAATTATTTTAGAACTTTCAGACAATCTTTTTAGTTTTTTTCTCCTTCCAATTATTTACTATACGATTAGCGAAAAACTTTCTCTAAGAAAAAAAGATTTGTATAAAATGAAGTATTTACTTTTATTTATATTTTCAAATAATTATAGTGAGTATAAGAAAATATACATGTTTTTTAATCAATTAGAAATATTTTTAAATTACGATAATAAAAATAGAATTTTTGAAAAAATGCAAATTTCTTTTTCATTATTATTGATATTAGCACTCTTTTTAACAATATCGTATTTTTACTTTCCTATAGGAGTTTTTGTATGAGTTCTTGTTTTAGCACTTATAAAATATATCGAAGTCATGCACCCAAATATTTTTTATAAATCAAAATGGAATGTCGGGGTAAAATTTTTTGCAACCGTTTTTCTATGTATTTCTAGTTATTTTTGGTTTACGAATTTTGATAAAGTAAAAAGTGATACCATAGATCTCACCAAACAAGTAGAAATTTTATGAACTATTTCTTCAAAAGAAGTGCTTGATAATTCCTATAAATACATAATGACAAACGTCTTAGAATTTTATAAAAAGAAATAAACTTAAAATACAACTTTTGTCAAATAAAAAAGTTGTATTTTTTTTAAAATGTATAGTATAATAGTATCACTAGAATTTTTTATGCACTTTATTTTTAAAAATAATTGTAGTTGTAAAAAATCTTATCTTTGCAATTCAAGTGTTAAAGCCAAAAACCTGAAAAGCATAACCAAATTTTACGATGGAAAACAAAACAATTCTTGAAATATTAGTAGATAAACAAAACGAAAAATGAGCCGGTGCTTTTGAACATATTCTCATAGTTTTACATAATACTATTGAGGAAATCAAGAAAAACATGTTTCAAAAAATATATAAAAGACCTCATTTTTCTTTTGAAATAGCAAAAATCTGAAATAAAATCAGATTTTTTATCGTATCTGAAAAACAGTATGTAAACTTCTTAAAAAATCAAATTTACGCCCATTATCCGAATATAGAAATCTATGAAACTTCTGATTATTTGGCGCATATTCCAAATGATAAAATTTATCTTGGAAAGGTCGGACTCCAAAAAGAAAGTATTTTTCCTATAAAAAATTTTTCAGAAATCCAAGAAAATGCTTCTGGGGGAGAGGTTGATCCATATTCATCACTTACTTCTGCGCTTTTAAAAACCGGAGACAATACGCTCAATGCTTTTATGGTTTCTTTTTCTCCACTTCCTGATGAGATTTGGAAAAAACAAGCACTTAAAATGATAGAAATGGCAAACATCAATCTTCCATCTTGGGCAAAAAAAATATTTTTATTTTCTGTAAAGTTAAAGTTTATTTTTTTACCATTTATTTGGATGGGAAAAATAATAAAATTTTTTATTCAAATGCCAAAAGAGGAACATGGTAGTGAGGAAAATCATTCAGAAATGAAAATTGATGAAAATATTCAAGCAAAACTTTCTCGTCTATGATATGGAGTTGATATCAATATTCTTTGTGCGAGCCAAGATAATATACTCAATAAAATGAATATTAAAGAAATATTTTCTCCACTTTGAATCTTTTCATTTTTCAAACAAAATGCATTTATACTGAAAGAAATTACTCAAGAGAGTCAAAAAATTGATTACGCAAAACAAAGAATTTGCCAAGATAAATTTGTTTTATCTACGCAGGAATTATCAGGACTCGTTCATCTTCCAACAACCAATGTACAAACTCCCAATATTAACTGGGTATTATCTCGCAACTTTGAACCACCTGTAAATCTACCGATTTTATCACTAGAAAATGAAGAAAATGACTTAACTCCGATAGGAAAAACAAATTTTAGAGGAGAAGAACAAGCTTTTTGAATCGGGCCCAATGATAGAAGAAGACATATGTATATTATCTGAAAAACATGAATGTGAAAATCAACCCTTCTTGAAAATATGATTTTAGATGATATTAAAAAGGGAAGAGGAGTTGCGGTTATTGATCCTCATGGAGATTTAGCTGAAGCGATTATTGGAAATATTCCAAAATCTCGTACCAACCAAACAATTATTTTTGATCCTTCGGATAAAGATTGGCCAATTGCTTTTAATATGCTCGAATGAATTTCTCCAGAACATAGACCACTTATTGCATCAGGACTCGTTGGAATATTTAAAAAAATATTTTGAGACAGTTGGTGACCAAGACTTGAACATACTCTCAGAAATACTATTTTGGCACTTTTAGAATATCCAAATACTACTCTTATTTCTATTCCTCTTATGCTGACAAGTGATATATATAGAAGTAAAGTGGTGGCAAAAATTACTGACCCAGTGGTAAAATGATTTTGGCTCAATGAATATGCAAAAATGGCTCCAAATCAAAAAGTAGAGACTGCTTGACCAATTCTGAATAAAGTAGGGCAATTTTT
Source organism: Candidatus Altimarinota bacterium (assembly GCA_024710565.1). Classification (GTDB taxonomy): domain Bacteria; phylum Patescibacteriota; class Gracilibacteria; order BD1-5; family UBA6164; genus UBA7396. Next base: position 13,785 of record JANJUN010000083.1, read on the forward strand.
ATCAAGCTCAATTCTGAGAAATATTTTATGACAACCAAAAAATAGCTTTAATCTCAGATGGGCTATGGATAATAAAAAAATCGTTATCGTTAACCTTTCAAAATGAAAAATTTGAGAAGATGCGTCTGCGTTATTGTGAGCGATGATGGTTACAAAATTTCAAATGGACGCTATGAGTAGAGCAGATATTCCAGAAAAAGAAAGAACCGATTTTTATCTCTATGTTGATGAATTTCAAAATTTTGCTACCGATAGTTTTGCTACTATTTTATCAGAAGCAAGAAAATATAAACTTAATCTTGTGATGGCAAATCAATATATTGATCAGATGACAGAAACCGTAAAATGAGCCGTATTTTGAAATGTTTGAAGTCTCGTATCTTTCCAAGTATGATATCATGATTCTACTATTATGAAAGAAGTATTTTGAAATGATATTTCGAGTCAAGATCTCACAAATTTAAGAAAATACTCTATTTATACCAAGCAACTTATTGATGGAATGCCTTCAAAAGTATTTTCAGCGAATACCTTTCCACCAAACCCTATACAAGCAGAGGTATTTGAAACCAGATATAAAAAAATTCTTCAAGTTTCTAGGGAAAAATATTCTCAAGCAAAAGATACCGTTGAACAAAAAATTTATAAATCTATACAGGATTTACAAGAACAAGAACAAAAGCTTCAAAAAGAAAGAGAGATAAAAAAACAACAAAATAACAAAAAATAAATTATTACTAATACTACCACCATGAATAATAGAGAGCAATGACTTCCTATAAGAGACAAACACTATAAAATTATTTCTGAATATTATCCAGATTTTGAAAAAGATAAAATGAAAAATATCAAAATAAATGATAATACAATCACCTTTGAATATGAAGGAGTTCCATATATATGTCAAAATATTTCTCAGTATCAAAAAAGTCTACAAACCCTCTATAAACATACCGGAGATTTAGTAAATTCTCTCCTATGAGAACATATTGACCCAAGTTCACTATCTTCGGGAGAAATTATTGATATACATGATTTTAAACTCAAAAATATCATATCATTTTATTTTAAAAATCTTCCTCATGGTGAGATAAAAAAGATGTACACATCAAATGGATATATTATTATTCATCATAATGAAACTATAAAACTTTGCCCAGAAGCTCTTCCGGGAAAAAACTATTGAGAATCATCATCTGATATGTTAACTCAATGAATTGAAATTTCTCTGGTTATTCAATCATACTACCCAGATATTACAAATATAGATGAAATAGAGAATTTAATTACTTTTGATGGAAATAAAATTTTATTCACCTATCAAGGATGTCAATATTTTTGTGATATGTATTCGATTGAGCAAATCTTAGCACAAGTGAAAAAAGCAAAAGAAAAAGAAGATCTTCTTGTAGAAATATTATCAAAACCTATAAAACCAGACTTGAGAATAATACATTCTCAAAAACAATAAAGAAAATAATTTTATTTTGAAATTTTAAAAAAAATCATACAATGAAGCCATTATAATTTATATGATGTTTATGAAGATAGATAATTTAACGCTTAGTTTTTGAAATAAAATCGTTTTAAATAAGGTTTCTCTTGAAATAAAACCGTGAGAATTTATCTTTGTTATTTGATATAGTGGAAGTGGAAAAACAAGTTTAATCAGAAGTATTATTTGAGATTTTAAACCAACTTCTTGAGATATTATTTTAGATAATGGATCTTTATTATATGGAAATTTTTCTGAAAAATTTCTCAGACAATATAGAAAAAAAATTGGGGTTATATTTCAAGATTATAAATTATTAGAATCAAAAACAGTATATGAAAATGTAGCATTTGCTATGGAAGTGTGTAACTATAAAGAAAAAGATATTATTAAAAAAGTTCCTGAGGTACTCGAACAAGTAGGATTATTACTTAAAAAAGATAAATTCGTTACTGAGTTATCGGGGGGAGAAAAACAAAGAGTTTCTATAGCAAGAGCTCTTGTGCATGACCCAGAAGTCATTATTTGAGATGAACCAACAGGAAATCTTGATCCTAAAACAGCACTTAATATTATGGAAATTTTTGAAGAACTCAATAGACTTGGAAAAACTGTAATTATTGCGACTCATGATAAAAACATAGTCGATACGTATAAAAAAAGAGTAATTTCCTTTAAAGATAAAAAGATTTTTAGCGATGAAAATCCTGGGAATTATAATTTATAAAAAAATCTCACATTTGTGAGATTTTTTTATCTTTTTTTACTGATTAACCCATGAACTTTTTTATAATAACTTTGACTGCTTTTATAATTACTTAAAAGAGCTTCTTGAACTTCATAATTTTTTTCTAAACTTTTATTTTTATCAATTAAACTCAAGTAGTAGAAAAACTCATTGGTGTGATATACAAAGTTAGAGTAATTTTTTACGAGTCCATTGGTGGTATAATAATCATACATTCATTCTTTATGAGCATCAATAATAGCAGTTCTTGTCAAACTATCATATTTTACTAAATCGGTATAAATTCTTTTTAAACTCGCGTCTTTAAAATTATATCTATCGAGTTGTTCCAATGTTAATTCATACGTTAATGGTCCGTATTCAAGATTGAGTAAATTTTCTATGAGTCATTTTTGAGAGTAAGTATTTGCAAAGACATTATTTTCTATTGAAAAAAGAGAAAAAATTGCTATAATAACTAAAATAATTTTTTTCATACAACCTATAATTAAAAAGTAAGATATTTTTATACTAATATTTTTTTAAAAGTCAACAATAATATGGAAAAAAAATTTTATGATATACTTGGGGTTTCAAAGTCAGCATCACAAGAAGAGATAAAAAAAGCATACAGAAAACTCGCTATGCAGTATCATCCAGATAGAAATAAGGGAAATACAGAAGCTGAAAAGAAATTTAAAGAAATAAATGAAGCGTATGAAACGCTTTCTGATACACAAAAGAGAAAAAATTATGATACCTTTTGATCAGGTTCATTTTGATGAAATGGCTGAAATCCATTTGGAGGATGATGATATTCTAGCGGATGAGTTGATTTAGAGGATTTATTTTCTAGTTTTTGATGATGAGCAAGAAGTTGATGATTTTCATCTTCTTGATTTGATTTTTCTGATTTATTTTGAGCAGGAGCAAAAACTTCAAGAACACAATGAAGAAATAGGGAAGAACCAAAAACAGAATCAGTAGATATTGAAAAAATATATGAAGTTCCTGTTTTTGATCTGATTTTAGGGTGTAAAATAGAAGTAGAATGATTTTTGTGACAAAAAGCAAAATTAAAAATTCCTCCAAACACAAAACCTGGAACCAAATTTAGAGTAAAAGAATTCTGAAAAAATATAGGATGAAAAAAATGAAATCTTATCGTAAATATAGATGTAAGAATGCCAAAACATATAAGTGATGTTGATAAACAACTTCTGGAAAATATAAGAGAAAACATTTGATATTAAAAAAATATGGGTATAATTCACTTGCGGTAAAATAGTTTTTTAAAGCCTTGTAAAAATATTTTATCTCATTTATATTCTTAACTATAAGATTATGGAATTAAAAATACAAATACATGCTCCGGATGAAGCGAAAGCAGTCGTTGAAAGACTTACTTGAGAGAATTTAAATCAAAAATTAAATAGCTATTTAAATAAACTCGATTGAGAAGATGTAGAATGAATGATAGATGTGAAAGTAGAAAAAAATAAAAAAGGATTATTTGACGGTGTTATACAAATAAACATTGATGGAAAATCTTTTAGATACGCAAGAGAAGATTATAAAAACTTAGATGATTTAGTAAATAATTTATTTGATCATTTTAAAGAAGAATTATCGAAAAAATAAACCTATCCCCATTTTTTCTTCCTATAGTACTTTTTGTATTATAAAATAGAAAAATAATGGGGATTTTTCTATTTACTTTTTAAAGATACTATTATGGCAATGCAAAATTATGCAAAATTTGATTCTCGTATCGAGGAATCGGTAGCACAAAATTCGATGTGATATTATGGAGATGACTATTCTATGAGCTTTTATTCAGGAATAGATGGAGTATTAAAATTTTTTGAAGAAATAATTGAGTTTCTATTTATGATAGGAGTTGGATTATTTTTTTTATTTAGTTTTTTCTTTTTTCTCTATATTATTATTTCACTTTTTACAAAGTGATGAGAAAAAACAGCGGAAGAAATTAAAAGATTTTTACTTTGATTTTTTGCTATCCTCTCTCATATTAGCCAATTTATTCTTTCATCATTCAAGAAAGTATGGGGATATATATGAAGAAATAAATTTTTCTTTGGAATTATAGTTATTATTTTATTTTGATTGAATTTTCTTGGGAATGTCGTAAATGGAAATTCACGTATTTTAAAACTTACAAAAATAGGTGATGCGTATGTTTGAGTGGATCTAAAAAATAATCAAATTATTCCTCCAGGATATTTCCTATATTCTCCAATAAAAACCAATTTTTTCTTATCTCCAACGAATAATTTTGACTTTGAAATAGCTGAAGTTACAGCAAGTACTTCAGAAGAGCTTGGAGTAACGCTTGATTATAGAGTTGGTTTTAAAATAATAGACGAAAAAAGACTTGAATTTTATAAAAAATATGGAGCAAAAGATATAAAACTCGTTTCATCTGATATTGTAATGCCTAGGTTATTAGAGACGATAAAAGGAATTATAAAATGATATTCATATAAAGATATTTCTTCAAAACATAATGAAATAAAAAATATTACTATACAAGATGCCAATAAGATTTTAAAACCTATTTGAATCGAACTCCAAGAAATAAATATTTTAGATATTAGACTTCCAGATACCTATTTAAAATCAAAACAAGACCTTCTTAATGCAGAAACTGAATTGAAACTCGCAGAAGCGAGACTCGAAACACAGAAAAAAGAATCAGAAAAAAAATTACTCGAAGCTGAAAATCAAAAAAGTGTAGAAATTATCAAAGCCCAAGGGGTAGCAGAAAGTAATAAATTGATACACTCTACCAATATCACACCAGAAATGCTTGAAATGAAAAAACTTGAAATAGAAGCTGAAAAAATAAAAAAATGGGATGGAAAATTACCAACTTCAGTTTGAAAAGAATTCGATTTTATACAATAATAAACATTGACATAATTAAAAAATAAGCATACAATGTATAGGCTTATTTTTTAATTATTGAAAACATGGAAACAAAAAATACAACAACGCTTTCGTCTCAAATTTGAGGAGCCTCCTCAAAAGCAAGTGAACTAAAAACAACTACGTGAAATGATGTTTCTCATATATTACAATGAGAGAAAAAAATATATTGGAGTGTAACAGATTTGGAACCATCGGGTATTTTAAATACACAAGAGAGTTGGGATGCTTTTAAAAAAAGTTCACTATATTCAAAATTTGAAACGCCAAATATAGTAAAATGAGTTCTTATTTCAAGAAAAATTATTCCTTAATATGTTTTAATACCTCTTTTTTTTCTAAAAAACTCAGATCGGTTAAAACTTCCATAATATCATATTGAAACGCAATTTTTTTATGGGCATATTTTTTGAGGAATTCTGTTTCACTAAAAGTAAGTTGAAATTTTTCTTTTAGTGAAAGAATTTTTTCTTCAAGAAGAGTATTTTTTTTATTTTTTTCTCAAAAATCTTTTATTTTATTTATAACATATTCACCATCAAATCATTTTAAAACATTTTCTAAATCTTTGATAGATACTTTTTTTGAATCTTTTGACACGAAGTCAAAAGATTTTTTTATAATTACATAGGGAATTTTTTCTTTATCACAAATAAAATCAATTCAAAAACTTTCCATATCAACAAAATTTTCTTCTGAGAGTTCATCTCAATTGGTGATTATTTTATCACTACAACCAATTGATTTCAAAGGAAAAATATCAATATAAGAAGGACAAATTACTTCTTTATTATGAGATAGATTTTTTATACGATATACTTGAAAAAAATCATTATATATATCTGATTTTTTTCCACATACTCAAATATTGATAATGAAATCAGGTTTCTTTTTTTCATCAATATATTTTTTTATTGCGTAGGAAGTATTTAATACTCAAACTCAAGTGAGTAAAAAATCTATTTTTATTCATTTTAAAACAAGATCTTTCATTTCTTGTTTTATTATTTTGAGTTCACTAGGTAATGCGATACAAAAAAGAATTTCCATATATTTAAATTATTTCTAATATAATCTTATCAATAAGGCTTATTGCCTTATCACTCATCATGAGAGTTTCATTTCTTATTTCTAAAAGTCATGACTTTATAAAATCATCTATTTTTGCTTGATTTAATTTTTGATAAATATTTTTTTCTATTCAAGAAGTTCTGAGTCAAAACATAATTTTTTCTAAAAATAATTCATCTTGACTTAAGATTTCTTCGTATTCAAATTTTTTATCATAATATCCTATAAAATCATCTTTATACGCATATCTTTTTCCTCAAATATAACTATGACTTCCGAGTCAAAATCATACATTTTCGCTATGATTCCAGTAAGATTTATTGTGTTTACATTCATATCAGGTTTTTGCAAAATTCGAAAGTTCATACCTAAAAAATCATTGACTTTCTAAGTAATTTTTAATTTCCTCATATTCTTTTTGATAGTCTTTTTCTTCTAGTCAAAGATGTTTCCATCCTTCTGGATAGGTGATTTTCTCAAAACTTGAATCCGCATCATTTTCAACATAATAATCTTCTAACATATAGACTGAAATATGAGTCAGAAATCTATAATTTTCTAAAATATATTTGATATCTTTGAGTGTTTCTCACGGGGCCACATAGGGAAGTCATATTATAAAATCAACCGATATATTTTTTATATTTCCAGATTTTAAAATCTCTAATCCTTGTAGAATAGTTTCTTTTTGATCTCTTTTTATTTCTTGTAATGTAGTATTATTGAGAGTTTGAATTCCCATACTTATTCTATTGATTCATAATTTTTCCCATCCAATAAGATTTTCAGAAGTGATATTTTTCGGAGTTGTTTCTAGGGTAATTTCAATATTTTTTTCAAATCAAAACTTTTGTCTTAAATTATCTAAAATTTCTGCTAATTGAGTTATTTCTAAAATACTTGGAGTTCCTCATCAAAAATAAACACTATTTAAAAGACCTGAAGATAAAACAGGCCTTTTAAAATTTTTTATATCGTAGAGTAAATGGGAAAGATATTTATTTACCAAGACTTTATTTATAGATCAAAGTGAGGCAAATCTACAATATTTACATTTACTTTCACAAAAGGGAATATGAATATAACAAAACATTATTTTATCGCATTTAATAAATGTAATTTTACACTTAACAACATAAATCTTGTTTTATCACTTAATTTTTGTTGTCCTAATAGACTATCAATTTTAGTAATAATCTTTTTTAGTTTTTCTTTGTATGTTTTTGGGAATTTTTCTTGTACCTGAGCGAGAATAGTATCTAACTGTTTGGTATATTGTTCTTGAGACATTTTTGTATATTTAAACTGTGAAAGTTCTTTGGTAATATAAAAAACTTGGAGATTATTTTCTAGATTTGAAATTTTAGTATTCAAAGTAGCGTTATTCAAAAGACTATATTTTTGTATATCTGCTTTAAAAGAACTAATTTGACTGTTAATGAAAGCAAAATCATTTGATTTTGAAATTTTATCGTTTAATAAACTATATCTTAAATCAATAGCATCTGCAGCTAAAAGTGTATTTTTTGTTTCTAGAGCAATAAAATTAAGTTTTTCTTTTAATCTCGCAAATAAATCTTCTCTGAACCCTTTGTAATTTTCATTATAATATTTAATCATTTCATTTTCGAGTCTGATTTTTACATTTTCATAATTATTCGATACTCATCCTGTTCCGATTAACGTGATAATTTTTCAATTTACATCAGATAATTTTTGAGATATAAAATTTATTTCCTCTAAAGCTCCTGTATGAGAAAGTACTTCTTTTGCTTTAAGTTTTCCATCGAGTTCATAATATCTGTTTTTAGCTGTTTGGAATCTTGAAACCAAAGAGTTTACATCTTCATCAGAATAAATTACTCAATAACTTTCGTTTATTTTAAGAGTGAGTGAATTTTCAAAATTTTGAAGTAATATTTCAATAAGTCTATCAATATCTCAGGCATAGTTTTCTAAACTTTTATTTGCCTCAATATTTCCATCTCTGATTTTATCAAGTTCTCATTTTAGAATATTTACATAATGTTTTTTTCTTTCTTCAGAAAAAAGGGTAAGATCCCCAGCAAATGCTAAATATGTATTTTTAAATTCAGTATAATTTTTATCAAAAGTTAAGTATACAGAATATAATTCATCGTATTTTTTTGAGAAATTATTAAGAGTTTGTATGCTTGAACTATTGCTTGAATAGGCACTTTTTAATTGATTTTCATAATCTCAAAGAGAGCTTGTGTATTTACTTACTAATGTATTTGTTTTATTTGAAAAAGTTTGAGAAAGGTTATTATAATTATTTTCTATATTTTTAATAGATGTAGTGAGTGTTACTTTCTCAGTATCACTTACACTCACAAAGTTTAATTTAATATTATTTTTAAGAGTAGTGAGCGTATTTAATTCTTGAGAAGTACTATCTCAGATTTCTTTACTAAGAGTATTGAATTCTAAAGCTAAATCTTCTTTAAAATTGCTATTTAATTTTCCAAGAGAAACGAGATATTGTACTACCTTAGCATCATATCATAATTGAGAAAAAAGAGTATTGTATTTATCAGATAGGTTAAATACTTTATCTTCTAGATTTTTTGTTGCGGTTGTTTTTAGAGTTACTATTTTTGTTTCTAGTGCTGATATTTCACTCAGAAGAGTTTCTTTGTTTGTATTGGCAAAAGAAGCATCTATTCATAAAAGTTGAAGCAGAAAACTTGCTAAAATAAAACTCGCAAAGATTTTTTTTCTTGTAATCATAATAAAAAAATTAAAAATTAAACTAATTACAACTTTTTTCTAAGTTTTCACTAGAAAGTGTTTTATCACTGATACATAATACCTTTTTTCTAAAAATTTCAAATAATTCTGTTGAATTCAATTTCGCATCGAGTAAACTACTTACTTCACTATCATAAATAGTTTTTATTCCTTTATTAAAAGTAGTGAGTTCAAGATTTGAATTATAAAAATCTTTATATTTTAAACTGTACCCATCTTTTATATTTTCTTCCAGTCTGTCATTTACCAATCATAATTGACTTGGCATATAGTAATTAAAGAGTTCAAGGTATTTTTTTTGTCCTTCTTTTGATGAAAAATATACCATTAAATCTTGAGCTGTTTGATAAGAAGAAGTATCTTTATTGATAACAAAATAATTGTAGTTAATAAGAAGATTTCAAGCATTTTGATTATTCATCGGAAAAACTTCTGCTCTTAAAAAGTTTTTATTAAATCCTTTTTTTGAAATTTCTTCTAATAATCTTGGATATCAAATGACCATTTGAACATCTCCACGACTAAAAGCATCGAGATTATTTTTATTTTGAGAAATAAGTTCACTAAAAAGAGAATCATATTTATTGTCCTGATTTTCATCTCAAAAACGAACATAATTTGATATACTTGATTTCATATTATTTCCAGTAGCTTCTTGAAGATTTTTAATTCCATCAATGAGGAAAAATTGAGTAATAATATCTCATACTCCATACACACTCGAACCATTTCAGATACCAATTCATATCTTTCATGAACTTTCTCTTATATCTCTCACCACTTCATTTACATATGCCCAAGTAGATAATTTTTTCCCTTTTGTTTCTCTAAAATTATAAAATATTCATAAATTTTCATATCACAAAGGAATTCAAAGTAAAAATTCTACCTCATTTTTTTCATCAACTTTCGTTTTTCTGATTAAATCATTTGAAAAAACTAAATCATAATTTTTTCTAAAATCATCTGGAGAAATAACTGATGGGTCTATTCCAGAAATTTGTTTTTCAAAAAAAGAAGAATCGTTATTGTTTACCACAAAGATATCTGGTGCAGCTCATCTCAAAAAAGCCCCAACAAGAGCATGATAATACTCTTCATAGTTTTTAAATGAAACGATATTAAAAGTAGTATTTTTATAATTTGAGTTTTGTTTTTTAAATTCATTTAAAAAGTTCCCAAAAGCATTTTTATCATCTTGAAGAACCCAAAGCGTAAAATCTCCAGTTGAAGATGTTTTTTTTGTTTCTCATGTTTTTGATAAAAGTAAAAACATACTTACAAAAAATATAACTAAAATGATACCGATAATTAAAAATATTATTTTATTTTTATTCATAATAAACGTTTTATTAAAATATTATATATTACTTAAGAGGTGTAAATGAATATGCATAACTTCTTGTCCACCTTTTTCTCCAACATTAAAATGAAGTTGATATCCTTGCTCAATACCCAAGTTTTTTGCAACTTTTTTTGCTACAAAAAACATTTCTGCAATAAGGTTTCTATCGCTTTCTTCTAAATGATTGATCGTTTCAATTTCTTTTTTAGGAATAATTAAAAGGTGTGTTTTTGCTTGAGGATGAATATCTTTTATTACAATAATATCTTCCTGTTCGTATATAATTTCGCTTGGGATTTCCCTTTGTATAATTTTTGTAAATACAGACGACATAATTTTTAGTTAGTAATAAGTAGAATGCACTGTGGTATCTTCATTGATCTCTATATTTTTATTTTGAGTATTTATATGAATAAGTATTCACATTCATACTATAGAAAATAGAGCTAATAAAAAAAAAGTAATATTACTCACATTGACAATATTTGATGAAATATTTTTAAAATCAAGAGTGTTTGTTTTTTTTATAACAAAAAAAAGCCAAATACATCAAAGAAAAAAAACATATATTCAAATTCACAACATAAATTTTACTTTTTTAAAAAAATATTATAATGAAGGTAATATTTTTGCATGGGTAAGTATAATTTTTTTATTTCTTTTTGCAAATTTTTAGAAAATAGTATAAAATACTATGGAAATATTAATTTATAACTTTTTTATTATGGCTGAAATAAAACACAACAATAAAACTTTTTATATTTCAGATGAAATGCAAGCAGAGTATCCAGAGCTTATTAAACTGGTTCTAGCAACAGAAAGTATGGACGATGAAGAAAGACAATACTGGTTTGATATTATGCCTTCAATGAATGATTCCCAAATCGATAGACTTTTTAACATCTTAGAAACAGAAAGAAGAAAACTCGAAGAATTAGAATTAAAATATCAAGAAGAAATCAAATCACTCAATGAAAAACATCTTATCGAATGGCAAGAATTTCAAACTCGTGATGCTAAGAAAAAAATTGCTCAAGCAGAACAAGAGGATAGAGAAGAAAATCCAGATGATGTTTTAAAAATGCTTAATAGTTTATAATACTTCAGTAATTTTTTTAGTATGAATGAAAAAGTACCTAATAATTTTGAAGGTTCAAAAATGCAATGTAAACAAGATCCCGATACCAAAAGGATTCAGTGTGTAATAAAAAATCCTGAAAATAAACAACTAGAAGAAAAAGAAAGACAAAAAGCACTTTTAAATGCGGATGAAGAAATCAGAAAACTATAAAAATTGACAATACAATAAAAAAAGTATAATTCGTTGTACTTTTTTTTAATAGGAGATAAAATTATGACAACGATTATGCTTCATATGCATCTTCCGCAGCATCCAAAAACTCTTTCCAATGAGTATCTTTACGAGCTTTTTCGTGAAAGGGTTTACAAAAAAAGTAATTGTAAGAAAAAAGGGAAAAATCCATCGGTTCTTATTCTTAACTTGAACGATAGTGAGAATACTTACCAGATGGGAGTTCCTATCGAGCAGGGAAGTTTTATGGGTGAATCTGAAGTTGATAATGGACTCATCGAAATCGGTTTTACTGCTCGTTTGGCTGGTTCTTTTATCGGCAAGAAATGGACCCTTTATGTTTACAAAAAAGGGCAAGCGTTTCTTCGTAGCGAAGACTGAGCTTTTTTCAAATTTTAGCACTATGAAAGTAGTGCTTTCTTTTTTTCTAAAAAACTTGGCTTGATTTTTAAAAAAATATTTATACAATACTTTCAAGTTTATTTCTCGAGCTTGGAAAACTCAATAAAAAGAATTAAATTTAAAAAGTGTCCTTCGAAGTTTTGTACAAAGAAGGGAACTTGGGTGGAACCGTCCTATAAAATTAAAAACAAGGACCCCAAGGCAATAATTATAGAAATTGTGCCTAGGGTCTTTTTCTATCTAAAAAATTTTATTTTTTAATTTTATTGTCTATGAGTAAAAAAGTACAAGGTGAATTGTCTTGAAAAGACAAGAGAGAGCACCCTGGGGTGGAAATGAAAGATATTGTTGAGCTCTGTAAAGCCAGATGATTTGTGTATGCAGGTTCAGAAATTTATGGATGACTCGCAAATAGTTGGGATTATGGGCCTTATGGTTCTTTATTAAAAGAAAATATTAAAAATCTTTGGATAAAAGAATTTGTTCAAAAAAAAGATGATATGATGTTACTGGATTCATCTATTTTACTCAATCCAAAAGTTTGGGTAGCTTCAGGTCATGTAGGATGATTTTCTGATCCTTTAATTGATGATAAAAACACTAAAGAAAGATTTAGAGCGGATAAATTATTAGAAGATTGGATACAATCAAAAGCAGTAGAATTATGAGCTGAACATAGAGTGTTACCTTATTTAGATACAAAATATGGTGTTAATAATCTCATTCCAGAATCTTGGTCACTTGAACAACAATCAGCAGTTATGAACTGAGAAAAAGTTAAAAATCCAAATACTGGAAAACCTTGAGATTGGACTGATGTGAAAAAATTTAATCTTATGTTTAAAACTTCTCAATGAGTAACTGAAGATTCTTCTTCAACTATTTATTTAAGACCAGAAACAGCTCAATGAATCTTTGTTGATTTCCCAAATGTACTGAGAACTTCAAGAAGAAAAATTCCATTTGGAGTGGCGCAAATCGGGAAAGCATTTAGAAATGAAATAACTCCAGGAAATTTTATTTTTAGAACCAGAGAATTTGAACAAATGGAAATTGAATATTTTTGTGAACCTGGAACAGATTTAGAAGTACATGCAAAATGGAAAGAAGATTGTAAAAATTTCCTTGTAAATACTCTTGGACTCCATGAAGAAAACATT
>JANJUN010000002.1 GCA_024710565.1 Candidatus Altimarinota bacterium
GAGAGAAGTGTAAGTGTCCACTTTATATTTAAAAATTTAAAAATGTCAAAAATTAGTACCACATGATTTTATATAATAGATAGTTCTTTTGAGGAAGATATATTTATTGAAGAAAATCTGTATGTTTCTATTTTTATAAAAAATATTTCTCATGATATTTCAATATATATATGAGAAAATTCAAAAGTAGATATCTATGGTTTTTTTAGTGAATCTTGTCCTAAAAATATACGTATTATGCAAAATTGCCCAAGGTCTAAACTGCAACTAAAAGCCTTGTTTATCAGTAATTCAAATACGCTGGTTTCCAATATTTCCTCTCGTATAAAAGGGGAAAATATCATCTCTCAAGTTCACATTATCTCGATTATAAAAGAAAGTCATATCTGAGTAGAATCAAGTATTCATATCGAAAAACAAAGTAAAAAAATCCAAGCAAATCTTGATTTGGAAAATATTTTTATTGGAAATGCAGGAACTCTTCACTCACTGCCAAATCTTTTTATAGATGCTAATGATGTACAAGTAAGTCATTCCAGTAAAACACATAGAATTGAAGAAAATAAACTCTTTTATTTAAAATCCAGGGGGCTCAATACTCCTGAAAGCGTACAATTGATGACAGAAAGTTATTTTAAGAAAATGTTTTGATGTATAGAAATGATAGATAGTCCCCTCTATGAAACGCTCCACAAAGATTTTTTAGATATAAATTAAAAAAGCTTGTTTCAAAACAAGCTTTTTTATATTGGAAAGGTTTCTTAACCAAACAAAAAATTATAAATCAGTAAAACTGGTGAAGCAATTATCAAAATAAGCACTTCTTTAAGCTTTACCTGTCTGATGAGTTGATTTTTCACGTAGCGTGTTGGTTTTGTTTTTTGTTTCAAAACAATGACGGTAATAATTCCTCCTATGATGAAATAAAAACACATCCCAAAAACAAACAAATACACCCAAGAAAATTCCATAAAAACCTCCATTCTCCTTTTTTTTACCTTTCTCCAAATAAATGATGAAAAAGTACCCATTTATATATCGAATTTGGAGAAAAAGTCAAACAGAATATTTTTAAAAAATAAATTAGCTTTTTGAAAAAAAATTATTATAATAAAACCCGATTGTTAATAATTTAGAAATAGTTTTTCAAAAAATCATACTTTAAAAAGTATTAAATATGGCGAATAAAGTGAAACTTACCTAAATGTTAACCATTATAAAGGTAAAATAACGCTTTATTCATTCATATGCAATGCTTTTATTTTTTTGCTTATTTTCGCCTTTTTAGAAATAATACCATAATTTTATTTCTTTTTGTAAATTTCTTTATTTTTTGAAACGAGGACTGTCCGAAGACGAAGTCAAGTTCCGCAGTGAAAAAAATAAAGAAATTACAAATATTATTTATTAATTTTTTTTATGACAGATATAACTTTTGAATCTTTAGGACTCTCTAAAGAAATTTTAAAATCAATTGAGGAAAAAGGATATAAAAATCCTTCTCCTATCCAAGCTTGAGTAATTCCTCTTGCATTAAACACTGATAAAGATATTGTTGGACAAGCTCAAACAGGATCAGGAAAAACCGCAGCTTTTGGATTACCAATCCTTGACAGAATCGATAAAAGATCAAGCAAACTTCAAGCTCTTATTCTTACTCCAACAAGAGAACTTGCGATACAAATAGCTGAAGAATTAAAATCTTTTTCAACCAACTCAAACGTAAACATCGTTTTACTCTACTGAGGACAACCAATCAGATCAGAAATGTCAGCTCTCAGAACTGGTCCTCAAATCATTGTAGGAACTCCAGGAAGAGTAACAGATCACCTACAAAAAGGAAGAGTTCATCTTGACGATATAAAATATTTCGTACTCGATGAAGCAGATGAAATGCTCAATGTATGATTTAGAGAAGAAATAGAAGAAATTCTAAAATTTTCTCCAGAAGATAAAAAGGTATTTTTATTTTCTGCTACGATGCCTCCTTTCATTGCAGGAATAGTAAAAAATTATATGAGAGACTATGAAACCATAGCTATCAAAAAAGAAGAACTTACCAATGCAAATATTAAACAAGTATATTACGATGCGCCAAGAGGTCATAAATTTGATGTACTTTGTAGAATTTTAGATATTACTCCTGATTTTTACGGAATTATTTTCTGTAGAACCAAAGCAGAAACGGATGAAGTAGCTTCAAAATTATCACAAAAATGATATTTGGCCGAAGCAATTCACGGAGATATCGAACAAGCTATGAGAGAAAAAGTTCTTGGAAGATTTAAAAAAAGAGCTGTTTCAATACTCGTTGCTACTGATGTTGCTGCAAGATGAATCGATGTAAATGATCTTTCTCATGTAGTAAACTTTGAACTTCCTGATAATCCAGAAAGCTATACTCATAGAATCGGAAGAACCGGAAGAGCTGGAAAAAATGGTACGGCTATCAGTATCGTATCAACCGCAGATAGTAGAAAATTATTCTATATCGAAAGAACCACAAAAGTAAAAATTACCAAAGAAAAACTCCCAAATGGTGAAGACGTAGTAGCTCATAAAAAAACTGGATTATTACATGATATTGAAACTCTTATTATCACTGATGAAGCCAGAGACTATATCGCTATTGCTGGAGAATTATTACAAGATAAAGAACCGGCTCTCGTTATTTCAACTCTCTTAAAAAAATTCTACCGTGATGAATTTAAAGCAGATAGTTATAAAGACTTTTCTGTAAGAGAAAGAAGTTCTGAGAGAGGTGAAAGAAGTGAGAGAAACTTTGAAAGAGGAGAAAGAACAGAGAGAACATACGCGTCAAGAGATGATGGTATGATAAGACTCTTTGTTGCAAAAGGAAAAATGGATAATATTAACAACCCTGGAGCACTCTTATCATTTATTGCCAGAGAAAGTAATCTTGGAGATCTCGGAGCTGGAAAAGTTGATATTTTAACTAATTTTTCTTATGTTGATCTTCCAGAAGATACTGGAAATATCGTTTTACAAGCATTTAAAGATAAAAATCCTGTAAAACCACTCATAGTAAGAGCAAAAGAAAAAACTGATGGTGGAGAAAGAAGAAGCTATTCTGGAGGATGATATAGAAATTCTGACAGAGGTGGAGAAAGAAGAAGTTCTGGAGGTGGATGATATAGAGGAAGTGATAGAAGTTGATACAGATGAGGAAGAAGTGATGATAGAGGTGGAGAAAGAAGAAGTTCTTCTGGAAGAGATTTCAAAAAACCTAGATACTAAAAATAAAAGCAATTCAATATTTGAATTGCTTTTTTCCCTCTTTTATTATTGTAATATTATTGTATGAAAAAAACCAAAATTATTGCTACCGTTTGACCTGTAAGTGAAAGCAAAGAACAACTTGAAAAAATGTATACCTCTGGGATCAATGTGATACGTTTTAACTTCTCACACGCTACATTTGAGTGAGCAAAACCTATTGTAGAACGTATCAAAGAACTCAATCAAGAAGGAAAAACTCAACTCAGTCTCCTTCTTGATACCAAATGACCCGAAATAAGGACTGGTATAGTAGAAAAAAAGATAGAAGTCATCTCAGGAAATAAAATAAAAATCGTCGTAGATGAAACAAAAAGATGAGAAAATGATATTTTTTGTGATTATCCTTATTTACTTGAAGATATCAAAGTAGGAGAAAATATTATAATTGATTCTGGTCTTTGTAATGTAAAAGTATGCGAAATTTATGATGATTTTTTGATTTGAGAAGCCCTGAATACTTGTACTCTCTGAAATAAAAGACATATAAATCTTCCTGGAGTGAAGCTCAAACTTCCTGGAATTACGCCAAAAGATAAAGAAGATGTACTTTTTGCCATAGAAAATGATTATGATTTCATCGCAATGAGTTTTGTAAGAAACAAAGAAAATATTCAAGAACTCAGAGATATTTTAAAAGAACACTCAGCAACTCATATAAAAATTATTTCAAAAATAGAAAACGAGGAAGCCATAGAAAATTTGGAAGAAATAGTAGCGCATTCTGATGGAGTGATGGTAGCAAGATGAGATTTATGAATCGAAGTACCGATTGAAAAACTTCCCTTTTATCAAAAAGAAATTGCAAAATTGTGTTTAAAATATGGGAAATTTTTTATCATTGCTACTCATTTACTAGAAACGATGATCGAAAATCCATTTCCTACGAGAGCAGAAGTAAGCGATATATACAATAGCGTAATTTCAAGTGCTGATTGTACGATGCTTTCTGGAGAAACTACGACCGGAAAATACCCTATTGAAGCGATTCAAATGATGACAAAAGTAATTATGGAAACAGAAAAATCTATTTTAAATATACACAATGATTTTTCCAATGATGGACTCACTATTCGTGATATAGAAAAAAAATCACTCATCAAACACGCGATTAGTATCGCTGAAGAACTTGATGCCAAAGCAATTATCATCCTCACAAAAACATGATTACTCGCTCGTTTAGCTGCTGGATTTCGTCCAAATATTGATGTATATGCATTTACTAAAAGTAAAAAAAGTCTCAATTTTATGAATATTCTCTATGGGATAAGACCAAAACTTCTTGAATCTTGGAATGATGATTACCTTAATAATCTCGATGGAGCAATAGAAAAACTCAAAAAAGAAAATAATTTTATGGCTTGAGATAAAGTAATAGCAGTGAGTGATATACAAAAACATGGAAAAGAATACCCAATTATTGAAATCATTGAAGTCGAATAAACAGTTTGTAAAAATTACAAACTTTTTTTCTTTTTACAAAGCTTTTTGTGGCGAAAATCGAAATCATTTTCAAAAAAGTCAACAAAGTTTTTTGAAAAATAATTTTACAATTTTAAAATACTATATATAGTGTTTTAGTATTTAGAAAATACTATATATTTTATTTGTTTTTTATAAATTATGGCTATTTTTAAGGTAAAAAAGAGAAATGGAAGTATTGCTACTTTTGAATCTGATAAGATAAAAAAAGCAATAAAAAATGCCATAATCGCTGCCGGATGAGATGATTTTTCCGGACTCGATACTATCGTATCTGATGTGATAAAAAATCTCGTATCCAAAGGAGATACGATTCCAGAAGTAGAAACGGTACAAGATGTAGTAGAGGAAACCCTCATAAAAGCTGGACATGATAGCGTTGCAAAAACCTATATTCTCTACAGAGAACAAAGAAGACTTGCCAGAGTTGGGAAAAATGTAACCGTAGAAGTCGGAAATACTATGGAGGAATACCTACAAAGATCTGACTGGAGAGTAAATGCAAATGCAAATTCTGGATATAGTTTATGAGGACTTATTCTTAATACTTCAGGAAAAGTAACTGCAAACTATTGGCTCTCTCATGTGTACCCAAAAGAAGTTGGGGAATTGCATAGAAATGGAGACTATCACATCCATGACCTCGATATGTTTTCTGGATACTGTGCCGGATGGAGTTTGAGACAACTCTTAGAACTTGGATTTAATGGACTTCCTAATCGCCTTGAATCTGCTCCCCCAAAAAATCTTCAGTCAGTAGTAAATCAAATGATAAATTTCCTCTGAACCCTTCAAAATGAATGGGCTGGAGCACAAGCATTTTCAAGTTTTGATACCTACCTCGCTCCATTTGTCCATAAATATAAAAAATGAGTAGAAAAAGAACTCGAAACCGTTCATGCACAATTTGATTCTCTTCAAGAAAAAAATAATTATATTTATAATAAAACCTATAAATATGTCGTGCAACAAATGCAAAATTTCATATTTGGACTC
>JANJUN010000011.1 GCA_024710565.1 Candidatus Altimarinota bacterium
AATTTGAGATATTTTTAATGAAAAATGAATGATGGCTTGAATTGGAGCTATTATTCTGATGTTTAAATGAATTTTCTCTTGAGATTTTAGTGCGTTAGACGAAATATTAAATCCTAAAAAAGATGAAAAAAAGGGTGAAGAAAAAAAAGGAAGTGAAAAAATAAGTTGAAAAGTTGATATAAAATATCAATATTCATCGAGTGCTTTAAGTTATATATTTTGAGGAGAAGAAAAAAATACACTCAATAAACTTTTTTCTTTAGATAAATTTCAAAATATGAAATATGATGAAGTAAAAAAGCTTTATGAAAAATATAAAAATTCTACAAATAAAAAATGATTAGTAGAGGATATTTGAATAGAATGAGTAAGTTGAGATGACGTTCTTAAAGCATTATGAGCTTTAGTAAATGAAAATGAAAAATCTGGAAAATTATTAAGCGATTTTTATTCAAAAAAATGAGAAAATTTATGAAATAAAACTATTAAGGAGTCTATTTCTTGATTATACACCAATATAAAAATGTTTAAAAGCTTAGAAAATATTACAACTCCTGATCAAATAATAAGCGCTTGAAAAAATTTTGCTTTAAAAATAGAACAATTACCAAATGGGGAAAGTGAAATAAAGTGAGAAATTTATGATTCTTTAAAAGAGTTATGAATCACTAAAAATATTGTATTATTCATAAATTCTAGATGAAAAAATTGATTTGAGAATATTACAGAATTAGAAAAAAATCTAAATTGAATTCAATCAGAATTAAGTGATGAAGATAAAAAAGAATTGATTCAAAAATTTATTCCTTTTGCCAAAAATATAGAAAATACTCTTTGAGAGCACTTTTGACACAAATATAAAGAAAGTATAAAAAATTGCTTTGCAGAAAAACACCTTTCTCCTACAGAATTACTCGAATTATATGCTATTACATGATGAAACTATAATCATGAATCTCTAAATGATATGCAAAAAACCTATATTTATACTAAGTTAATAACTTTGATAGATGATAGAGATCCAAAACTTGCATGATCATATTGAACTCTCATAGTAAAAAAATGAGGAACTCCTCTTCCACCTTGAGTATTATCTATGTTATCTTATTTATGATGAAAATTAGCTAATTGAGCTGAAAAAATTTGAGAAAATTTATATTGAGCCGCGAAAGAAAATCCAGCACTAGCTTGAATCATAGCATTAACCATATATTTTGGTCCTTGGTTTAGTGCAAAAGAAAGTGCACATTTAAAAGTAAAAAGACTTTTTAAATAACCCTTACTTGTTAAAATAAATATAAATATGACTCCTGAAAATCCAGTTCCACAAACTGAAACTCCTACTCCAAAAATAGAACAAACTCAAAAAACTCCAGAACAAATACAAGAGAGAATTTTACAAGAAGCTCTTGAAAAATACTGAGTAAACCTCAAAGAATATATCAAGGATTCTACAAAATGTGATCTGGAAAGTCTGAAACAAGCGCTACAAACTACTCCCGAAGAACAACTAATAGAGCAAAAAACACAAGAGCTTTATCAAGAATATGTGAATAAATGATTAGATAAATGAAAGATAGAAGAAGTAGTCAGTTTAGATGCGTTATCAAAATCTATTGATTCGCCTAGATTAGAAGAAATGAAAAACTTAATTGAAAAAGTTCTTGATGATGCTCTAAAAAAATATGATTTTTTAGATGCGCAAACAAAAGAGTTTGTAAAAATTTGAATAGTTAACTCTATGCTCAAATCCCCTATGGCAGAAATATGAGAATCTCTTATCGGTGGAGTAGGAAAATTTATACAAACCCTGTCTACTCTAGATCCAAATGATATTGGGGCATTGACAAAAAAACTCAACACCGTAAATCCTAAAGATTCTGGAAGAGTACTATCGCTTGAAGAGGAATTTGGAAAAAAGCTTGGACATTACACAAAAAAGTTTGATGAAATAAAATCAAAATTAGATGGAGTTGAACCTAAATTAGAACCAGGACAAAAACAAAATATTATTTCTCATATTGATTGGTTTAGAAATCCAGCTTCTATAGAAGCTGGTGGAGATGGATTAAATATTGATAGTATCGATATCTCAAAAACTTCAAAAAATGAGACTCCTCTCGATACAAAAGCTATTTCTGAATATATGGTAAACTCAAGAGAGAAAATTCTAGACGTCTCAAAAAAACTCAATCTATGAGATAAAGTTTGAGATACTGTTTACTCTTTAATTGATGGATGAGGAGTGGTTTGAGAGTGAGTTCAAAAAATTTTAGAAGTTATGTTAAAAATTCCTTTTTTATGAAAATTTCTTGCTATATTTTTATGACTCAATTCAGATCCAGCAAAAGCATTGAGTGAATTAAAAGAAAATTCCTCAAATTTTAAATATTTATCAAGCTTAAAATCACTTTGAATTTCAAAAAATGAACAGTGAAAAACAGTAGAGTGAAAAGGAATTTTTAAAGATATCGATTTGTCACAAATTCACTTTAATTGAGTAAAAGATGAAATCAAAGATGTAAAAGCTATTTTTGGAGATGTAAAAGACGAAGAATTAAGTGCAAAATGGCAAGAAGCTTTTACAAATGGAATTCAAAAAGATGGAATTACTCTCAAATTTGAATTATGAGATAAAAAAGATTGAAAACTTTCCAGTTCTGAATTGAAAAAAATTATAAAAGAATGACTTTGAAAATATAATTGAGAAAAAGAGAAAAAAGAAGTTGAGGCAGATACTAAAAAAAGAAAAGAAGAAGAAACTGAAAATACAAGAAAAATAAAAGAACTAGATGAGAGTAAAGATACATTACAATCACAAATTGACAGCATAGATTCTATTAAAAATAAAAACTATGAAAAAATAAGACATTGGGATGATATACTTAATGTTTGAGATATAAATGATATAAAAGTCCAAGACATAATAAATCATGACTGAAGTGATTTTGGAACAATTATAAAGACCAATCTAAAAACTGGAAATTTAGACGATCTAAG
>JANJUN010000063.1 GCA_024710565.1 Candidatus Altimarinota bacterium
ATATTATTTGTTTTTTTTCAAATTTTTTATAAAATCTACCAAAAATATTACTAATAAAAATATATGTATTCAATACACGATGAAGAAAAAATAAAAGAACTTTTTGAAGAAAATAAAATCCCCAAATTTAGATATGCACAAATAGAAAATGCAATTTATAAAAATTTTGTAACCGACTTTTCAGAAATTCAAACCATTCCCAAAGAAATAAGGTCTTTTTTAACTGAAAATTTTTATTATACTTCTTTAGAGGTTGACCATATTGTTACCTCTGAAAACGGACAAACTACAAAAATACTTTTTAAAACAAAATCTTGAGATCTCATAGAATCAGTAATTATGAGACACTTAAGTGGGAGAAATACGCTTTGTGTTTCTTGTCAAGCCGGGTGTCCGATGGCTTGTACTTTTTGTGCAACATGAAAGCTGTGACTCAAAAGAAATTTAGAATTTTCAGAAATTATTGAGCAAATTATGTATGCTGCAAAACTATTAAATGATGAAGGTTCAGTCCTCAGAAATGTCGTTTATATGGGTATGGGAGAGCCATTTTTAAATTATGATAATGTAAAAAAATCAATTGAAATTGCTTGTAATCAAAAGAAAATAAATCTCGCTAATAGAAGAGTAACGGTTTCTACTTGTTGAATCGTTCCGGGAATTAAAAAATTTATGGTAGATTTTCCTCAAACTTCACTCGCTATTTCTATTCATGCTCCAAATGATGAAGTGAGAAAGTCAATTATGCCAGTAGATCATACCTACAATCTCGATAAACTTATGACAGCACTCGATGAATATGTAGCCAAAACTAATAAAAGAATTTTCTATGAATATATTATGCTCAATGGAGTGAATGATAATATTAAGCTCGCATATGAGCTTGGAAAACTTTTGAAATGAAGACTGGCTCATGTAAATTTTATTCCATATAATCCATGAGAATGAGCATGATGAATAGAATATAAACCTACTCCAAGATTTTTAATAGAAAAATTTCAGAGAGTTTTAGATGAATTTTGAGTTCCATCAACTATTAGAGCTACTATGTGAGATGACATTGATGCAGCCTGTGGACAATTAGCAAATAAAAAAAATGAGGAAGAATAAAACTCATTTTTTTTCTTTACTTTTCACAAAAAAAAGATATAACCATCACATATTTTATACTCTTTTAATTACTTTATGGATAAATTGTTTTATAAATTATTTTTGGTTATTTTACTTTCATTAGGTTCTCTCTATTATGCTTTCCCTTGGTCAGCTTATAATATTGATGTTCCTTTTTCAGGAAAAGATTATAGATTAGGACTTGATTTACAATGATGAGTAGAACTTGATTATAAGGTAGATCTTGCTCAAGTATCACAAGAAGACTGATATACTGTTTCAAGAGAAAATTCAATTCTTGAATGACTCAAATCAATTATTGATAAAAGAGTTGAAGCGCTCAATATCAATGATTCAGTAATTACTACCGCAAATTATGGATGAGAAAAACATATTATTGTACAAATTCCACTCAAAGGAACCAACAAAGCAGAAAATGATTTAAATATAAAAAGAGCAAAAGAGGCGATAGGAAGAGTTATGAAAATAGAATTTAAAGAAGCAAGAGGAGAAGTTACTTCGGCTGATTTAGAAGAAAGAGAAAATTTGGCGACTCAATTTTTACAAGAAGTAAAAGAGTCAACGTATGATTTTTCAGTAACGCAATTAAAATATAAAGACACCTATGAAAATGTAAAAGCATGAAGTTTATCAGGGACTTTAGATCAAATTTCAAAATATTTTACACTCGAAAAAGAAAATATTTCAACTGGAGTATATAATCAAATTTTGACTGGAACAGGTATTGAAGGCTATACTTTTTTGAATGGTGAAGTAAAGCAAACTTCTGATAATGGTTTTTGGATTATAGATATCAATAGTTTTTCTTGAGATACGCTTGATTTTGATTATACATTTGTATCATCTCAACCATCTGAATGGAAACCAGCACAGGATTCGAAAGGGAGAGTTTTAAATGATAAATATTTTGTAAATTCATCAGTTCAATATAGTCAGGCATTTCAACCTATGGTAGAACTTACTTTTAATACTGAGTGAGCTGAAATTTTTGGTGAACTTACTACCAGATTGAAAGGGCAACCAATAGCTATTTTTGTTGGATGAGAAATGCTTACAGCACCAGTCGTAAATGATGCTATTTTAACATGAAAGGCTGTTATTACCGGAACTTATACACCAAAAGAAGCAGCACAACTTTCTAATGATATTAACACTTGAGTTGTTCCAGCACCAATTTACCTTACTTCAGAAAGAACCATTGATTCAAAATTATGAGCAAATTCTTTAGTTCAACTTATTGATGCCGGATTTTGGGGATTTCTACTTATACTTGTCTTTTTAGTTGCTATTTATAGAGTTGGGGGATTGTTATCAGCGGTTGCGCTATTTGTATATATTACTTTGGTATTAGCGATTGTAAAAATGTTTTGAATTGTTCTCACTCTTGCTTCTATCGCATGACTTATACTTTCTGTTGGTATGGCAATTGATGCAAATATTTTAATTTTTGAAAGAATTAAAGATGCCATTGCTTCGGGACAAAAACTAGATAAGGCTATCAGAGAATGATTTGAAAAATCTTGGTCAGCCATATGGGATTCAAATCTTACCGGAATTATAGTTGCTCTTATCCTTTTTGTATTTTGAGTAAATATGATTAAGGGGTTTTGACTGATGCTTGGAATCGGATTAGTTATAAGTTTATTCAGTGCTATGTTTGTATCAAGATTATTTATTTTAGTCGTAGCAAAGAAGAAAAATCTTAATTTAAATTGGTTTTTGGGAATAAAATAATCAAAATAAATTGACTTTTGTATAAAAAATAAGTAGAATGTGTATGTTTTATATAATAATGTAAAAAAGCCTATGACCTACAAAAATGAATAGCGTTTTATAAAAAAATAATTTTTACTTTTTAAATAAAAAACATATGAATACATTTGTAAAAAAGTTGAGTATTATCATATGAATATTGGTTTTCCCAATTTTTTCATATGCCAATCAAATTTCAAGTTCAGAATTAAATAATCAAATAAATAAATGAAATATTTTATCAGATAGTTATAACTCGTTAAGTGAATGTAGTATGACTAAAGATGGATATAATAAAGAATACTCAAATTATAAAAGAAGTGAGTGTTTTTTAAATGCATGAAAATATTATTATTTTATTTGTGAATTAGGAATAAGTTGTATAGTAAATTTGACTC
>JANJUN010000077.1 GCA_024710565.1 Candidatus Altimarinota bacterium
TAATGGTGGGTCAGGCGGGATTCGAACCCGCGACCTTCGCCTTAAAAGGGCGCTGCTCTACCGGCTGAGCTACTAACCCATAAGTTAACAAAGCCCAAGCATTTTATTAAAAAATTAAAATATTGCAAATTTTTTTTTGACTTTTTTATATTTTCCTTACTGGTACGATATCAAAGCCATCAAAATGAACAATATGGGATATTCTTTCCCCATTTTTTACAAAATAATCTGTTGATACTTGAAGATGTTCAAAAGTATTATTAATCTTTCTTCCATGATTGAGGTTTTCTATTTGATCGTCTCAAAGGGTAAGAAATCTATCATTTCAAAAAAGAACTGCTTCTCAAAGAAATGCTTCTTTCTGAAATTCATCCAATTTTTGAGATAATTTTTCATCTAAACTTCCTATTCCTGTTCTTCTTAAAAAAGTAATATAACCTCCCGTTCCAAGCATTTCTCACAAGTCAGAAGCAATACTTCTGATATATGTTCCAGCGCTTACTTTTGCCTTGAGATGAAGTTCAGGATACGAAAATCCAACTACCTCAATTTTGTGTATTGTGGCAGGTCTTGCTTGTAATTCAAAATCTATTCATTTTCTTACCATATCAAGAGCTTTTTGTCATCCGATTT
Source organism: Candidatus Altimarinota bacterium (assembly GCA_024710565.1). Classification (GTDB taxonomy): domain Bacteria; phylum Patescibacteriota; class Gracilibacteria; order BD1-5; family UBA6164; genus UBA7396. The sequence continues at coordinate 634 of JANJUN010000077.1, forward strand.
TAAGCGCAGAATATTTGGGAGGGATTTGCCTAATTTCACCAGTAAATTTTTCCTCTAAAATCCTTTCTATCTGTTCTCAAGAAAGGTGTGTTTGAAAATATTGTTTCTTTTCATCGGATAAAAATGAGATTTCAGTTTCGCTATCAAAACTTGGTGTTGTCCCATCAAGTGAAATCTTGAATTCGTACTCTTTCACGTCTTTTTCAAAATAAGGAATGAGTTTAGTATAATTTCCTACTGCCACTAAAAGAAGCCCCGTAGCCAAAGGATCGAGAGTTCCCGTATGTCACATTTTTTTGATTCAAAGATATTTTTTGAGTTTTCTTAAAACATCAAAACTCGTAATTCCCAAAGGTTTATCGATTAAATAAAAAGCATCCATAATCTCACTATTATCTTATAAAAAAAGTCATCTTGGTTTACTCAAATGACTTTATAATGATTATTTATATTCAAAACTTGAAGGAGATGAAAACCATCTTGGTCTCGTATCTATTCACAAGTTTGGATTGGTAAAAGAAAAAGTTTTAAAATTAAAATACCCTAAATCAAGCATCACTCTTCCGGTAATATCTTTTTTCTGAATATAATTTGATTTGTCACTAAATTCACAACTAGAAAAACATGCTCTAGAATCGGTTGAGGCATTTCTATTGTCTCATAAAACAAAATATCCTCATTCTGGTACTTCATATATATTTTCACCATCATCTCATCTTACATACGTTGATTTATAATTGGTATCGCTCAAATATGTTTCATCTAATTCTACAAAATCCTCACTTCAAACCGCTTTTACAAATACACTTCCTGATTGTATTTTTAGGGTTTCTCCAGGAAGTCCTATCACTCTTTTAATGAAATATTCTTTCCCATCAATATGAGTATTAAAGACGATTACATCGCCTCTTTTTGGCTGAGAAAAAGTCAGATAACTCAATCTATCAACGATAATAAATTCTCTATCATAATAACTGTCATACATTGACTGACCGCTAATTTGAAATGGTAAAATAAGAAATGTTCTTACGATTAAAACGATAATAATTATGATGATTAAATCTTTTAAAAAATCAAAAATTTCATCTCTTAAACTCTTTGCTGTTTGTGCATTATTGATATCTTCTCACATGAAAAATTCTTAAAAATAATAAAAAACACCGATTTATTATATGTTATTTTAAAATAAATCAATAAAAAAATAAAACACTTTGAAAGTGTTTTATTTTTGATCTGCTTTGTCTTGAGAATTATCCTCCTCATCTAATGTCCAAAAATCATCAGTTTTTTTTGTTTTTGGAGATTTTTTTGCTGGAGTTTTTTCTTCTTTTGCAGGGGCTTGTAACCAATCTGGAATATCCATTCCATCATCCCACAATTCTTGTGATTTATCTTGAGTCGAAGTGATATCTTTTTTTCATTTTACCACTGGCGTCTGGAGAGTTTTATCTTCCAAAGGAGTTGGAGCAGATGTCGGTAAATCCGTTTCTAAAGGATTTTTTTTCGTTCTTGGTGTTTTTTTAGGTTCTTTTACTTCCTCAGAAACTATTTTTTCTTGTGAAACTACTCATTGTAACCAATCTGGAACTGGCTCTTCCTCTACTTTTGTTTCTACCATAGGCACGATTTCCTCTTCTATTTTTTCTCACGATACTACTTCATTTCAGAGACTTCCCTTTAACCAATCAGGAACTTCTGGAGTTTCTTGTTTTATTGGGGTCTCTTTTGGTGTTGGTGCTTCAGGTACTGATGGTGGAGTTTCTTGTGATAAACTTCCTTTCAGCCAATCAGGAACCTCTCCTGTTTCAATTTCTGGTTCTACCGTTGGAAGTATCTGAGTTTCCTCTGGTTGAGCAGATAGAACCTCTGGTTGAGTACTTCCTTTCAACCAATCAGGAACTTCTGGAGTTTCTTGTTTTGCTTCGATAGTTGGAGTTACTTGTAATTCCTCTTTTGGAAGAGAAGTTGTCATAGGTTCTACCGTTCCTTTTAACCAATCTGGCACATCTGGAGACGTTGTATTTATAGAATTATTTGGTTCTTCTTTTTGGATTTTCTTTTCAACAACGGGAGTTCCAGAACTTCTTGTTATAGAAGCATCTTGTGCTTTTGGTGGAGTTTTTCCTAGTCCTCACAATATATCTTCTGTCTGTCCTGATGTTTTTTCAATAATAAAATCTTGTAATCATTGGTTGGCATTTTTGTTTGAAATTTTAAACCATACGAAAAATCCAACGATGATACATATTACCACTCAAAATATGATTCAAATAATATTTGCTACCCCTGATAGTAATCAAACTACTCTATTATCACTTCCTGATTGTTGTTTTACCTCAGTTACAATTTCTTCAGGAATATTATCTACTGATCCATAAATAAATACTTGTAATTGTGTTTTTATGGTAAGTTTATCATCATTTGATATCAAAGAAGTGTCTTTAATCATCTCAAGTATTTCTTTTCCAAGAACTTTATTTTCTTCTAATTTATCAGGATTTTGATTGATTTGATCTAAATTTGCAATGATTTCATCATGTTCAACCAGTTCTTTTGGAATAAGGTTTTTTACTACGTTATACGCCATGTTTCTGAGTGATTGATCCTCTTGTCATTCGATTAAAAATGATTCTAAAAGATTGATGATATCAGTTCCATTTGAAAGTCATAATCCATCAATAAATCCCTCAAATTCTAAAATAATTTTTGTCTTCTCATTTACATAAAACCACTCTTCTTGAAGTTTTTGCATATATTGCATCCCTTTCAATCTATTTTCTTGAGGGAGTCATTGAATATATGATTTTAATTTTTCTATTTTTACTCTTTCTGCATCAGTAATACCATTAAATACAATTGCATCTTCCTGTATTTCTTTTTCTTCCACATATGATTTTGTGATTTTTATATCACGAGAATCAATAATATTTTTCCCTTCATTGAGTAAAAATACTCTGAGTGTTTGTATTTTATTTTCATTGAGAGGAACTTCTACCATTCCAGCATTATTATAACTTCATTCTTTAAGATTATCCGCATCATCGTCTTTTACTCCATTTAAATCACTATCTACTTCTATATCATAATCTATTCCATAATGCGCGGCTGTTTCTTTTTGACTGATATACAACACTACTTTTTCTACTGAAGTATCAAGTTCCATTTGTCCATTGTCAATTTTTGGTTGAGAAACGATATAGATATCTTTTGAATTTCTTACGTTCATCATTTCTTTCAAATCTCTTTGAACTTCTTGTTCTTTGGTTTTCAGTTTCGTACCTTCAGAGATTTTTAAAGTAACGGTATGTGAAGATTTTCCATCCTCATATACATACACAAAATTATTTTTATCTTCTACGGTAACTCCGTCTCACATATCCCAAACTGTTTTATCAAATTTTCCACTACTGGTATTGAAAAACACATAGGTATTTCCTAAAGAAATATATTGAAAATTTGGCTCTAAAATATTGGCAACATTCATCTCAATAGTTCTTACATTGGTCATTCCTTTGTATTTTACTCTTAGTTTTGAATAAAATGTTCCTGATGACTCAAATTTATGAGTCATTTCACCATTATTTGTTTCTTTATCATAAAAACCATCCCCATCAAAATCCCATGCAAATTCTGATTTTGAAGTAATATCTTGTCATAAAACATTTTTTACTTTTGCTGAAAATACTGCTTCCTCACCGATAAATAAATTATTTTTTGTTACTTTAAAATCGATAAGTGGTGTATTTACATTATCTCCATTGAGAGTGATAAAATATTTACTCGAATCTCATTCTTCAGATGAATATCTAGAGTCATTATTATCTCTCATCACCACAACGAAATAATAGTTTCCACTAATTTTTGGAATAACAAAGGTCGTATTTGGTTGAGTAGTAATTCTAAAATCTTGTGGTTCTGTGTCAGTATCGGTATAATAATACCATAAATATGATTGTATAATTCCATCTGGATCTTGTGCTCAAACAGCACTTACAGATACCAATACTGGATCAACTTGATCATTTTGTACGGCAATATTTAAGCTGGATAATCTTGGTTTTAAATTTTCTACTTTTATCCAAGTATCTACTGAGTGAGTTACTCCATTTTTATCACTTTTTACCGTAAGTTTAATAGGAAAACACCCCAGTTCATCAAATTTATAACTCGTATCTCTGCTTGTGAGATATTTATCATGTCAAACCTTCCATGTATAACTCAGACCATTGGTACTTCCATCAAGGTTTAAACTTTCCCCACCTTTAAAATATACGGTTTTTGATCTATCTACTATATAAGCTCCTCCACTACATGCTGCTGAATCAAATGAAGGTACTTCTGTTCCTCATAAATTGATATCAATCATGGCATACGGTGCATTTGCCTCAGAAACATATACGGTTTTTGTACTTTGATTTGTATTTCCATCTGCATCTCTTACCGTCAATCTTACGTTAAAAATTCCACTTTTTTCAAACACATGATCGATTTTACTCGTTGCTGATTGTTTTTGAGTTCCATCTCAAAAATCCCACTCGAAATATCTCGCTGCTTTTGAAGTTACAGAAAATCTTACGGTTCCTCCTCTTTGAGTCACTCTTGGAAGAGAAGAAAATTCAACCGATAAAATAGATGCTATCGTCACTTTTTGTGATTTTACTGCATTCATATTATCTGGATCAATCACTTCTAAAACAACACTATGATCTCCAACATTTTCAAAAATATAGTACCCGATAGCTCCTTTTGCATCTAATGCCTCTATATCTATTTTTTCTCCGTTGATCGTCCAAATATATTTTAATTTTCCTGAATCACTAAAATCTGGGTCATAACTTTTTGTCCCATCAAGCAATACCTTATTTGGTTTTGATTTATCTGGAACGGTATATGAAAACTCTGCTACTGGAGCTCTAGAGTTGATATAAATTATTTTTGTATCGGTATCTTGATTTCCGGCAGCATCTTTTATTTGAAGCTGAATATTATATCTTCCTTTTTCACTAAATACATAATGAAATAAATTTCCATTTTTGGTTGAAAGAATTTTATCATTACTGATATCAATGATATTCCATGTATAGGATAGATTTTTTTCATTTACTGATGTTCTTGCTGAAAATGTAAATTTATCCCCAATATATCCATCATCTTTATTGGTTTGTATAGTCGCGATTGGTTTGTGAATTGCTAAAGTAAAAAGTCTTTCTATAACTCTTCACTCGTTGGTAGTCAATTTTAAACTCACTGGATAATTTCCTTCTTTTGAATATACGACTCTTTCTATTTTTGGAGCTCCATCATATTTTCTCTCCACTCCATTTCAAAATATCCACTCAGTTCTTCTAAACTTAGCTCCTCCTGTTGGAGTAGAACTTGTAGCATCAAAAATAAGTCCATAATTTGCTTCTTCTGGAGTAAATTTAATTTCATCTGCCTCTCAAAGAGAAATTCCATTAATTCCTATAATAAATGAAGCTACTTTTTCTTTTACTTCAATGACATTTCTGGTTGAAAATGGTAATACGTCTGTATATCACGCAGCATTTTTATGGTTTGATTTTACATCTAAAAACATAGAAAAATTTCCTTCCTCTTTAAATGTATAATTGATAGATTGACCTCTTCCCACTACTTTTTTAATTCCTCAGTTATCAAACCACCATACATAGTTAGAAGCTGGAATCACCGTTCCACTTGGGTCAGTAACTCTTCCTCTAAAAGTTACGGTTAAAGGAGCATTTCCACTTATTGGACTCGCTTCAATAGTTCCTGATAATTTTTGAATATTTACTTTTTGAATATACGCGTCGAGTTTTTGAATAATATCTTCATAATACACCTCACTTCTTGGTGAAGCAATTCATTTTTCTATAGCAATTTTAAAATCATTATAAAAATTGGTGTTCATTAAACTATCTGGAAGATAATTATATCCTACTTTTGCATGTGATAAAAGACTATCTGCTACTTGTTTATTGATTTCTCCTTTGAGTTCAAAATTTTCTTTCAAACGAAAATACTCTTTTACCATATAGTATCTATATTCGTTAAAAGTTCATTTATCTATATCTCTGAGTGTAGCATAATTTTCTAACGATGATGCTTCTACTCCTGAAAAAGAAAATACTGACACTATCAGTAAAGCGATTGGTAAAAATATATTTTTTCTCATAAAAATGTAATTAAAATTTATATCCGCCATTATCTTACCACATTTTTTTCCCAGTTGCAAAAAAAAATGAACAAAAAATATTTTTTCTTGTATTTTTTTTGTTTTATTTATAATAGGTGTATGTTGAAACAACATATTTTTAACACTTACTTTGATTGTATGGATTTAAATAAGGTTCAATTAATTGGAAATATAACTCAAGATATTGAGTTAAAACAAACTCCGTCAGGACAAAATGTATGTAGTTTTTCTCTTGCAACCAATAGAAATTGGGTTGATGGTTCTGGAGTAAAACAAGAGGTAGCAGAGTTCCACTCTATTGTACTTTGGGGAAAATTAGCAGAAATTGCTGGGCAATACTTACATAAAGGAAAAAAAGTCTATATCGAAGGAAGACTTCAAACCAGAAATTGGGAAGCTCAAGATGGAACCAAAAGATACAAAACTGAAATCGTTGGAGAAAATATGATTATGCTTGATGGAGCAAGATCAAATGACACTTCTCATTCATACCAAAATACTGAATCTTCTTCTGGAGCAGTAAAAAAATCACAACCAAAACAAGAAGAGGAAATCTCAATTGAAGATATTCCATTTTAAAAAAAAGATGTTCATTATTGAACATCTTTTTTTATTCTATATTTTTTACTTGATATTTATTATTTGAGCTATCATAAAAGTATAATCTCTTATTTTCCATAACCATCTTAGAAATGGTAGTGTCAGTCGTTTCGAGTACTTTTATTGTTTTGGTTTTAAAATTATATTTTATGATAAGATTTCCAGAAACAGCTTCTAAATTATAGTTTTTCTTTTTTTGAGTCTCGAGAGCTGAAATAATTCACAAATAATACTCATCATCATAATAAACAAAATCTTTAAACAAATAAAAATACTCCATTTTTTTGCTCAGCGTATCGTATAAAAATGTTCCCTTTTCATTTACAAAATGGTATATATTTCCTGATTTTTTGACATAATCTAATTTTTGCGGAAAGAAAATTTTTTCAACTGTATTATTTCAAAGATCATATATATAACTTTCTTCCCCATGGAGAATAAGAATCATATTATCCGTTTGAGCAACTAATTTCACATCAAGATCTACTGGCTTTATTTTTGAAAAAGAATAGAGATTGAGGGTTTGTGTTCCATTTTTCCAAAATAGCGAGAGGGATCCATCTTCGTTATCTTGAAAATAAAAATATCCAAATTCAGGAAGTAAGACATATTTATATGTTTTTTGAAGAAAAGAAAGTTCTCTTACTTTTTCAATTTGCTTTTGTGTATCTGAGTCATCTTGCGTTTGGGGAGTTTCTACTTTTTCCATAAATAATTGTTTTTCTAACACGGCATTTAACTCTTTTTTCTCTCACGAAATAATCGCAATTTTTTTTACATAGTCCTTGTATCCTTCTTTTGAAAGAGTCATCTCGTATTGAAAGGGAGCCAAATCGATCAATTCACATACTGGTTCTAAACATTTTGTAGAGAACGTAGTTTTTAGCTTTGAATTATAAAGTTGTACGGTATAATTGTCTATATTGGTAGTAATGGTCATATTTCATTTATTTAAAATAAAGAAATAATAATATGCTCCATAAATTCAACCAAAAATAATAATTAAAGCAATCAACGAAATCAATCTATTTGACATAAATATATAGCTAAAAAACAAACTAAATTTGATTTATTATAGCTTGATTATATAATAAATCAAAATTTTATGAATAATACTAGGAAAATGATTTTAGATGGAAAAATAGTCGCTCAAGCAATATATGAGGAAATAAAAACAGAAATTTCAAGTTCTTCAAAAAAACCAAAATTATGAGTTATTTTAGTAGGAAATAACCCTTCTTCTTTAAGATACATTAAACAAAAACAAAAATGGGCTGAATTTGTTGGTATCGAATTCGAGCTCTTTTCATTTGAATCAGATGTTTCTGAAAAAGAATTATTAGAAAAAGTAACGTTCTTAAATAAAGATGACACCATTCATGGATATATCGTCCAACTTCCTCTTCCAAAACATATCAATGAAAAAAATATTATCAATAGTATCCTTCCTGAAAAAGACGTTGATGGTTTTCATCCTCAAAATCAAGGAAAAATAGTCATTTGAGATGATTCTTGAATGGCTCCTTGTACTCCTGCTGGAATGATGGAATTATTAAAATACTATAAAATAGACGCTCTTTGAAAAAATATTGTTATTATCGGAAGAAGTAATATCGTTGGAAAACCGATTGCGAACCTACTTATCAATGCGTCCGCTACAGTAACTATTTGTAACTCTAAAACTCAAAATATTGAATTTTATACAAAAAATGCTGATATTATCATCACTGCGATGGGAGCTCCTCATTTTTTAACCGTTGATAAAATAAATCCTAAAAGTATTATTTTAGATGTAGGATTTACCATCATTGATGAAAAAATCTATGGAGACTCTGATTTTGAAAATATTATAAAAAATGGAAATGCTATCACTCCCGTGCCTGGTTGAGTATGAGCATTAACGGTTTCTTGCCTGATGAAAAACACACTAAAAGCATTTAAAAATAGAAAATAAAAAAAATGTAAAAAAAGTTTTGACATATTTAAAATTTTTAATAGAATACCCAGGCGTTTAAATAAGCGGGTGTAGCTCAATTGGCTAGAGCATCTGCCTTCCAAGCAGAGGGTTAAGGGTTCGAGTCCCTTTACCCGCTCCATAAAATAAACCGAAAGTAGAAAGTAGAAAGTTAAAAGTTTTTAAATTTAATACTTTCAAAAAGTCTACTTTTTTTTATTCTCCAAAACAAAACCATTTCTAGGTTAAAATATATTTACGGGTGTATAGCTCAGTTGGTTAGAGCGCGTGACTGATAATCACGAGGTCCCAAGTTCAACTCTTGGTACACCCACCATGATGAAATAAAAATAGCTAGTACTAGGAAACTAGTCTAGCTAATTTAAAAAATCGGAGACTGGCGCAATTGGCTAGCGCACACGCTTTGGGAGCGTGGGGTTGTGAGTTCGAGTCTCACGTCTCCGACCATATACGTAACACCGATGAAATAAAATTCTATTATTTAGAAATAGAAGTAAAAATAAAAAATACCTCAAGTTTAAACTTGGGGTATTTTTTATTTTTATTTTATAACATTAAGTTTTAATCTATAAAATTTATATTTATCAGCTCCTCCAAAAATTCTCAAATACTTTCCCCACTTGCTAGTATCGCTTGAGGGACAAAACTCATAGCAGTAAATCAAGGAATTGTATTTATTTCCAAAAAATATAATTTTTCATTTTCATAAATAAAATCAATACGAGCAAAAGTTTTTGCTTGAAATAAATTATAAATTGATAATGCCACTCTTTCAATTTCATTTTTTAAATCTTTCTCCAAATCTGCATGAACTATTTCGCTGGCTCAATCAGCTTTATATTTCGCATCATAATCAAATATTTCTTTTTGTGTAATTACTTCTGAAATTGCTAAAACCTTAGGAGTTTTATTAAAATCTCAAACAATACTTACTGTAAATTCTCTTTGTTTTACTATAAACTCCTGTATTATTACATCATCATAAGATAAAATTTTTGAAATAAAATCTTTCGCTTTACCTATATTTAAAAATACTCAATTATCTACTGAAGATCATCAATTACAAGGTTTTACAAATACTTTTCCTGAAAAATCAATATGTTCTAAATCTTGTAAAGTTTTTACTAAAAAAGTTTTTGGAGTTATAAATCAAGAGTTTTGAGCAAAAAGTCAAGATAAATATTTATTCAGACACAATTTATGAACTCAAGATGAAGAAAATAAATATTTTTTTCACACAAATTCTAAAAATGCCGTTATTGCACCATCTTCTCCTCAAATACCATGAATCATTGGAATAATAAGATCAAAATCTTGATACACCTTTAAAAAAAATTCCTTTTCAGAAGGAAAATCAAACATTTTCACTTCAAATTTTTCTCTATTAAAATGATCAAACATATTTTTTGCGCTCAATAGAGAAATTTCTCTTTCTTTACTTTCTCCCCCTGTAATAATAGCTATTTTTTTCATGATATTTCCTTTTAGTAAATAAGATAGAATTATTATATAAGTTTTTTCTAATATAAAAAGGAAAAGAAAAAAATTACTCCTCTAAAAATATTCCTGATTGAATTTTATATAATTTTTAATTTTATATTTTTTTCGATAGCAAAAGAATATAAAAAAGACAACAAAAATTTTTGTTGTCTTTTTTTATTTCTATCTATATCATCCATCAACCATATGATCTCTTCCTGAATTGTACGGAAGCGTGAGATAGGCTAAAATATTTTGAGCTATCTCTTCTGGTGTTGCCATTCTTCCAGACCAAACCTTCTGCATTTCTGCTGCCATTTCTTCTGCTGGAACGGTATTATTCATTTCTGTTGCAATCCATCCTGGGCCAATTCCATTTATTGCAATCTGATGATTTTTATGAAAATCTTCTCAGATATTTCTTACCATATTTATCATTGCTGCTTTTGACGCATCATATGGAGCAGAAAATATTCCATAACTATCGACTCCATTTGTCGAAGTTATAAGCACAATTCTTCCTCTCACCTCATCAATAATTTCTTGAGTCTTCATAATATCTTTTGCACTTTTCAGTGCAAGAAAAGTTCCAGTAACATTCGTCGCAAAAACCTGATTCCAAAGTTCAGCGGTCTGTTCATCAAAATCAGTATCTGGACTAATTCAAACTCAGTGAACTAAAAAATCTACTCTCTGACTTACTTTTTTTACCTCTGTAAAAAAAGTTTTCACAGAATCTTCATTTTCAGCTTGATACGGAAATGCCTTTACTAATACCTCTTTCCCTACAGCTTGTGCTGCATTTTGAATCGTTTCAATTGCTTTTTTAGTTTTTTCTGCACTTCTACTTGCTGTAACAATAACATCTCAACCAGACTTAGCAATCAACTCAGCAGTTGCCAAACCTATACCACTTGATCCACCAGTTACTACCGTAGTAGTTCCTGAAAAATCAAAATTAATTCTTCATTTCATATGTATGTGTTTAAAAAATAAAAACTATACTTAGTATAGCTTTTATTTTTTTTTGTCAAATAAAAAATAGAAACTATTTTGTTTCTATTTTTTATTCCTTTTATAAAAAGATTTAGATATATTTTGCTACTATTTCGTTTAATTCTTGTTTTTGTTTTACTCCTACCATCATTTCAACTGGTTTTCCATCTTTTAAAACGATAAGAGTAGGAATACTCATTACTCTAAATTGTTGTGCTAAAGCAGGATTTTCATCAACATTAATTTTACCAACCTTTACTTTATCACCAATATCTTGAGCAAAATCTGATAAAATAGGTAACATCATCTGACAAGGTCCACACCATTCAGCCCAAAAATCAACTAAAACTACTCCTGAACTTACTTCATTTGCAAAGTTTTCTTCATTTAATACTACAACAGACATAATTTAAAATTTAATATATAAAATATAGTGTTTATAATTATATTGATTTTTTGAAAAATGCAACACATTTCTTTTGAAAAAAGATATCTCTTTCTATCAGTTCTAGAAAAAAATCGTATTTTATGCGCTAATTTTATAAGATTAATTTAAGATTTTACTCACACAAAAAGTGTTTCCCCTTTTCAAATACGAGTTTATCATCAACAAATATTTTCTCAACATCAGGAAAAATATCTATATGGTATCTTTGCACGACATCTTTTGACATCTTTTTTCTATATACTCCATGTTTTTTTCAAAGTGAAAGATGAAATCAAGAAATGCGCTCAAAAGCATTTACATCGCTTAAAGGAAATTCAAAACTAATCGCTCTATTAAGTCAAAATCATAATTCTCTCATCATAATTTCACCTTCAGCTTCCTTAATTTTTTCAAGTGTTGATAAAAATTCTTTTGGAATATTTTCTTCTTGATAAGAAATCAAACTATTGCGAATACTCATTGGAAAGGGTTTTTCAGGAAATATTACTTGTAAATCTTCTCAAGGAAATGCTTGAATATACAATTCTCCATTTACTTTTAAAAAATCTCTTGCTTCTGTAAAATTTTCTCCTATCGGATAGGTAGCATATCTATTATCAAGTGAAAATTTTCCAGTATTTTGTTTCATATCCTCAAAACCTCACGATATTTCAAATAGAGATCCATTTGATGAAATAATCTTTAAAGTATTTCCTCTATCAAAAGTATGTTTTAAATAATCCGATACTTCTTGAAAATAATCAGATTGATAAGAAATCGCTTCTAAATAGGTTTTTGTC
>JANJUN010000045.1 GCA_024710565.1 Candidatus Altimarinota bacterium
CTTATAATCTCATCTTGTCATGAATATACAAGCGCCACTATAAAAGTCATCCCTGTATTTTTTGCCGTTTCATCTTTCATTTTTTGAAGTATTTTTTGAGATTTTTCTGGAAGTTTCTCTATATCTCAAATCGTATCAAACTTTATATTGTTTTTATTTAATTTTGGTAAAAAATCAATAAAGGTATCAATCAATTGGATAAGTCCTGATATTTCATCAATATCTCTTTTTTCCAGATTTTCTTTACTCAGAGCCCAAAGCGTGAAGTATTGTATTCATTTTTTTGAAGCAAGTTCTACGGTATTTTGTGCATTTTTAAAACCTGCTGTATGTCAGAAAAAAGTAGGTTTTCCTTGCAATTTTGCCCATCTGCGATTTCCATCCATAATAATTCAAAGGTGCATGACATTCTTGAGTTAAAAAATAAAAATTCCCTCTTCCCTTCAAGAAAAGAGGGAATTTTTTCTATTTTCCCTTGATAGAAAATAGAAAATTATACTACTATTTTATCTTCGTCTCTTACTATCTTTTTTTCATATATTTTTAATTCTTGATCTTTATTTATTTCATATAAAACAGATCCTGCGATACATATCGATGAAAAGGTTCAAAATACTACTCAATAAATCATTACAAGCATAAATCATTTTAATGTTTCTGGACCAAAGAAGTAAATAGTAATCAGTACAAATAAAAGGGTAAGACTCGTGTAAATACTTCTTCTCATGGTTTCAGTAATAGAAATATTTATAATTTCATCGAGTTTTTTTGTTTTAATATAATGTTTAATATTTTCTCTTATTCTATCAAAAACTACTACTGTATTATTTATAGAATATCCTAAAATAGTTAAAAGAGCCGTAATAAAAAAAGTATCTATTTTTAGTTCAGAATAAAAATATCCACTAAAAACATAGAGTCCAGAAGCAACTATTACATCTAAAAATTGAGTAAATAATACTACTAAAGCAAAACTTAATGCAGGAATTCAAAGGGCGATTCCATAAAATGCAAATCATACATATACCGCAATTCCTACCAAAGCAAGTGCTAAAGTGATAAACGCTGTTTTTTTAATATAATCTCAAAAACTTTTTCCAATATTGGTATATTTATATAAAACAAAGGTTTCATTTTTTTCTTGTAAAAATGAAGTTACCAGAGATTGAAATGAAGTTTTTAACGTTTCTAGTGTTTTTTCATCTTCATGTTGAGTATATCCTATTTCTACCACTATTTTTGACTCACCAGAAACCTGATACACAGAAAGTCCATTTATCATATCTTTATTTTCTGCGTTAAAGATATCTTTTTTTTCTTCTAACCCAATTGCTAATTCAGCAAGTTCGATATTTCCAGAATAACTATATTCACTTTGAGTCCCTCACGTCATGTCTATTCCATAATTTTTTGCTCAAAAAATAAGAATGAGTGTAAAAAGAACCAAACTTACTATTGCAATTGAGATATATAAATATCTATATTTTATAATGTTTACCATAAAAAAATAATAAAAGTATAATATTAAATATGGTTATAAAAAATCACCAAATTTAAAGTTGCATTTATTATAAGTTAAATACAATAAAGTCAATTTTAATAATAACTTTTTAATTTGTGATAAAAAAAATAATAAAAATTATCATTCAAATCCTAAATTTTTTACTCATAGCCCTCAGTTTTGCACTTTTACTTATCGCTATTTTTAAAAAAGAATGGTTTGAGATGTTTATAGAGTGGATGAAGCTAGTAATAGAATGACTCTGATATTGGAATTATTTGATTGTATTTTTCAGTGCACTCATAGAAGCATTTCCTGTTATTGGAATCGTGCTTCCTGGACAAAATATTTTACTCATAGTTTGAGGTTTTTTTGGACATATAAGTAATGAAAATCTTATTTATGTGATTATTATTGCCAGTATTGGAGCGATTATCTGAAACTATATCGGGTATGCTCTTTGAAAAATATATTGAGATAGCTTTTTTGATAAATACTGAATTTGGTTTTGAATTGGAAAAACAGAAGTAAAATACCTCAAAAAAGGAATTGATAAATGGGGTGCTCTCTGAATTACTCTTTGAAAATTCCACCCAATGACCAGAGCTTTTTTGCCTTTTATAGCTGGAAGTATGGGGATGAAATCAGGAAAATTTATGCTGTATAATGCTCTTTGATCATTTATCCGGGCCCTTACTATGGTGGTTTTTGGAGTTATATTTGTTGAATATTATAAAATATTTGTTGAATATTCTGGAACGATTTCTTTTATTGTTTTAATTTGTGTTTGATGATATATTTACACCTTCAAGAAAAAAGAGTTTCTGAAATATTGGCAAGAAAAAAATGCTGAAATGGAAGAACTCAGCCAGAAAAAATAATTCATAATTATAAAAAATGCTAAAAAATCTCCCACAAACTACACAAGAAAAAATAAAAAAGATATATTCTCCAGAAGAATGAGAAAAGATAGTTCAAGGGTTTTCTCAAGAAAAAAGACCAACTACTCTCAGGGTTAATACCATCAAATCTTCCAATGAAGAAATAGAAAGTGTTTTAGAGGAAAAAAATATACGTTTTGAAAAAATTCCTTACCTCTCAAATGGATACAAACTTTTAGATGCAAAAGAAAAAGACCTCTGGAATTTGGATATTTTTACTTCCGGAAAAATTTACTTACAATGAATTACGAGCCAACTTACTTGAGAAATCATTGCTAAAGAAATCAAAAATACCGATATAAAAGTACTTGATCTGACGGCTGCTCCATGAGGAAAAACCAGCCATATTTCGGCTCTGTTAGAAAATAATGGAGAAATATTTTCCAATGAACTTCAAATGGTGAGAAGAGAAAAACTCAAATTTACTATAGAAAGACAATGATGTACCAATGTACAAATCATAGCTGGTGATGCAAAAGAATTAAAAAATAAGTTTGAAAAAGAATATTTTGATATTATCATTGCTGATCTTCCGTGTAGTGCAGAATGAAGAATCAATTTTCATAATGAAAAATCCTATAAATTCTTAGAAACTTCGGGGATAAATAAAAAAAATTATACTCTCCAAAAAGAGATACTTGCTGCTAATATTGAACTTCTCAAAACTGGAGGAATTTTAATCTATTCTACCTGCACGCTTGATCCCTTGGAAAATGAATGAATCGTTCATTTTCTCATATCAAATTTTAAAAATTTAGAAGTCCAAGAAATAGATGAATATTTTTCTCAAAAAAGTATTCAAGCTCTCAGCAAAAAATGACTCAAATCATATGAAAATTATATTTTCAACAAAGAAGTGCAAAAAGCCTTCAGAATTCTGCCAAGCATTGACACAGAATGATTTTTTATCGCTAAACTGAAAAAAATATGAACGTTATCTTAGAAATTATTATTGAATATAAAGAAATTGTTATCATTGTAGGAAGTATCATCATATACTTAATTATTGATTTTGTTTTGAGAAGAAAAAATACCAAACTCAAAAAAAGTCTCTATGAAAAATACAATATCATCGATGAAGAAGGAAAAAATATTGCTGATATAGAAAATATCGATGAGGAAGATCAACTGACCTATTATAAAAATAAAAACGTGATTTCTTTTTTACGTTTTTGAATCTTATTTTTCGTCATTGCTTTTTATATCATCCACAAACTTCCGAATTTTTTCAGTTTTTTTGCGATTGCGGTATGAGCGATTATTATCACATTTAAAGAAATTATTCTTTGTTTTATCGGATTTTTTTATATTTCTACTCAATACAAAATCTGAGATGAAATCGTCGTAAGCGATGGGAAATCTGATATAAAATGAGAAATTATCTACCTTAATATGCTCAATGTATGACTCATAGGAAGAGATGAAAACGGAGAAAGTAATGGGCAATTTTATCGTATTCCAAACTATAAATTTTTCACAGAAAGTATAAAAAGAGAAGATATCAGTCTTCATAAATACAAAAAAGAAGAAGTGATACTTTTATACACAAAAAAAGATTATGATATCAGTTTTGATGAGTATATGGAAAAACTCTCTGAATATCTTGATGAAAAACTTCCAAAAAGAAATGTAAATAGTGTTTGAAATTATAAAACTTATATCGGATATAAATATAAAATCAAGTTTCAATACGATGAAAAAGATCATCTCATGATAAAAATTCGTTTCATCGTGAGACCAAAGGATATTTATAATATCGAAAAATGACTGTTTAGTTTTGTAGAAAGTTTGAAAAAATCGTAAAAATAAACACATAAAATATATACAATAATATAAATTGATTAAAATAGACGATATAAAACCCTGTAATTTTTGAAAATTACGGGGTTTTATAAAAAAATATTTTTGCTATTTTAAAGTATGAAAAATGAATTTTTAACACAAAAAGCAAAAAATTGAAAAATTCCTTCAAAAAATTAATATTTAGTTAATACACCTTTTTTATAATGATATCATGTAATATTTTTTATTGCATGATTTTATTTTTTAACTTCTCTGCCTATTGATAAACATGTTTAACATTATAACAGAAAATATAGAGTTATGTCAATGTATGTTTATAATTATTTAAGTATAAAATTTATGAAAAAAATAAAAAAATATTCCTTTTTACTATTATCTTTATCTTTTCTACAAATTCTATCTGTATACAGCTGAAATATACCTAGTAGTGAAAATACTTGAAATATTTTAACACAAGATGAAAAAATAGTTGACAAAGAAAATTATACATGAAGTGGTGATTTAATAGAAGAAGAATTAACTTCTATAGATGAATTATCTGAATGAAGCTTAAATATCGAAAAATCAAAATTACAAAATAATACTTTCATGAAATCTATAAATGTGATTCCTGAAAATTGACTTGTCTCAAAATGGACATTTGATACTTGTGGAGCTATTGATACTATTGGAAATAATCACTGACTCAGATATTGAAATGTCATCTGTCAGGCTGGAAAAAATGGAAAAGCTTTAAAATTTGGATGAGTTTGAAATCGAGGATATGTTATTATTCCAAATAGCAATACACTAAACATGGTAGATGATTTTACGTATAATATTATCTTTAATCTCTCTTCATATACTGGGATGGATGGTTATGGAAGAACTTCCATGAATGCAACTCAGGCACTTCTTTCAAAATGATGAGATAGAAGTTGACTCAGTATATTTATATGAACAAGCTCTAAGCCAGAAGCAACATTGTATTTACATAATTGAAGATGTTGTACTAGTGGTGGAAATACTCTTTCTTCTGGTAAAATCATAATTCCTAATAAATGGTATTCATTAACAGTAAGTAGTTGAGAATGATACGTAAAAATATATATAGATGGAGTTCTAGAAAAAATAATGCCAAAAAATGAATTTAATCTAAATACGAATATGGCGAATCAACCATTAAAATTTTGAATATCTGAAGCAAACTCTCGGTATCCGTTTAATTGATTACTCGATGAGGTATCTCTTTATAATAAAGCATTAAGTGCTCAAGAAATATTAAAATTATTTGGTAACAACTCAACCTCAACCAACACACCAATCTACACATACAATCCCCTTTTCATAAATCAAAGTAAAACATACAACATCTTTGACAAATCTATCAATGTTTGTTACGTAAACAATATTTTAAAACAAAGCACTACTACTACTTCTCAAGCAAATACAAATAATGCTTGAGACCCCGTAAATCTTGCGACCTGAGAGTTTGATTATGAAAACACTTTCTTAAGAATTCCTTGAGAAAAAATTCCGTATGAATTTACGCTCAACTATAAAAATCAAACCTATTATAACTGACCTGCTTGAATTAATTGGGATCATAATTATAACAAATATCTCATAGAAGAAGATAATGGAAATATTTTATACTATAACTGAAAACTATGAGTATTTCGTTTTTTAGAAAATAGCTCAAATATCTATGAGTACAATCTTTGAATGAAAGCAAATTTAGTGTATTCTTGATGACTATTTGAGATACATTATGATTCTTGAAAAAAAGAATATTTTAACTTGAGTAACAAACTTTCTCAAATACAAGATATTTATGAAAATGAAATAAATTTTAGCTACGATAGTAATAATTTACTTTCTCAAGTCACCGATACACTTGGAAGAAATATTGATTATACGTATGAAAATAATAGACTGATTGAAGTAAAAGATTTTCTGAATAATTCTGTAGAAATATCATATTATGATGGAACTACCAGTTCTTGAAGTCTCTATGATATCAAAGAAATTACTCTGAATAACAATGAAAATTCAAAATCTATTTCATTTGAATATGATAGTAATCATAATATTACCAAACTTATAGATGCAAAATGAGCTTCTTATGTAAGTAATACGTATGATACCAATAAAAGAGTGGCAACTCAAATATATGGAACTGGAAGTATTTCATACAATTATACTCTTTCGTGAAGTCAAGTTACAAAAAATACCGTTACTGATAGAGTTGGAAATATTACAGAATATATCTATGATAATTCTTGAAACAATACTCAAACTATTTACAAAAACGGTACTCAAGATATCGTTTATAATTATGAGTATGATACTGCTTGATACCTGATTTCAGAAACAAAACCTCTTGGAAATGGAATACAATATACCTATGATAGCAAATGAAATATCATAGAAAAAAGGCAAAAAACAAATATGTTGAGTGCTGATAATAACACTCTTGATATTATTACTACATATACCTATAATTCTCAAAACCAAGTCTTGAGTCAAACACTTCCTAATGGAGTCATAATTGAAAATATATATAATAGCAATGGAAATTTGATTTCAAAAAAAACTTCAAATATAAAAAATAGTTCCCTTGGGAGTTATTCAACTTTGAATACTTTTGAATATGATTCACTCGGGCAACTTATAGAGTCAAGTGATGCAAAGTGAAATAAAACATATTTTTCGTATACTTCTTGAATGCTTATAGAAACTCAGTTTGGAAGTGGGGAAAATGCTATTTCAAATCAATTTACTTATAATGATTATGGAATTCTAACGAGTAAAACTGATGGAAGATGAAATACAATTACTTTTGAAATCAATGACTTCAATCAAACTGGAACTGGAATTACGAGTGAAGGAATCGTAAAAAGCTTTCTCTATGATGAAAATAATAATATTTTAGAGGAAAATCACTTTTTTACTTGATGAGTCAAACAAACTCAAACTGTATATGATATTTTAGATAATCCAATTCAAATTACTTCTGATTATGATACTGGAAAACAAATTATTACTCATATACAATACGATAATAACGGAAATATCATAGAAAAAAAGGTTGGAAGTTGAGCAATGGTAAAATATGTTTACAATAACTTTGCAAAAATTATTGAAGAAAGAATTATTGTAAATCCAAGTGATACTTCAAAAGATATCGTTATGAGTTATGGATATGATAGTAATGGAAATATTATTACAAAAACAGATGCTCTCTGAAATACGACTACTTTTGAATATGATTTATTTGATAGAGTGATAAAAGAAATTTGAGTGGATGAAAATTATGCAAAATTTTACTATAACAAAGATAATTCTTTGGTAAAAGAAGAAAAATATAGTTCTTGAAATACTCTTCTCTCAAAAAAAGAGTTTGTATATAATTGAATTGGGAAAATACTCAAAGAAATTTCTTATAAAGATCCTGTAAATAATTCTTGAAGAGTAATAATTATTTCTGATTATGATTTGAGTGGAAACTTGATTTCTCAAACAGATGCACTTTGAAATACAACAACTTTTGAACATGATAGTTTCAATCGTCTTATAAAAACTACTGATGAATTAGAAAATGAAATGGTAAATATGTATGATAAAAATAATAATATCATTTCAAAAAGTATCATTCAAAATAATGGAAAAACTACTACCACAACTTATGTGTATGATAATGATAATAGACTTTTTAGTGAAACAAATCACTTACATAAAACAAAAAGTTATAGTTATAATGACTTAGGACAAGTTACAAGTATTACTGATGAGGAAGGAAATGTGAAACAGTATACTTATAATTATGTTTGAAAAGTTTTGAGTGAAACAAATATTGCTTCTTCTTGAAATATAGTGACAACTTACACGTATGATGAGAGATGAAATAATACTTCTATTATTGACTGAGAATGAAATATTACTTATTATGAGTATGATAATTTGAATAGGCTTATTACAACAAAATATGCTGATAACAAAGAAGTAAATTATAGTTATGATAAAGCTTGAAATCTCATTTCTCAAACGTATCCAAATGGAAGTATAGTAAACAATACCTATGATGAACTTGGAAGACTTATTTCAAGAAATATTATTACTGGAAGTTGAGTTTGATGAGTGACTTCTGAAAGTTATACTTATGATAGTTTAGGAAGACTTATTTCAGGAACTGATAGTAATAATCATACTTTAGAATTTGAGTATGATAGTTTGAATAGACTCATCAGTGAAAATCAATCTGGTAGTATCGTTTCGTATACTTATGATGACAATAATAATTTGTTAAGTATAACAAATCCAAATGGAAAAACTACAAGTTATACTTATGATGAACTTAATAGAGTTTTAAATGTATGATTGAGTGGAAGTACTTTTGTAAATTATACGTATTCTTGAGTTTTAAATGATAGTTTAGCTTATGGAAATGGAAAAATTATTTCTAAAACGTATGATGATTTGAATAGACTTTTGAGTTTGAATAATGGAATAAAAAATTATTCTTATTTGTATGATGATGTATGAAATATAACAAGTGATAACATAGATAAATATACTTACGATACATTTGGAAGGATTGCAAAAGTAGAGTATGATTTCTTGTATGATAAAAATAATACTGGGAATAGATTACAAAACTATACTTATGACAATGTATGAAATAGAAATTCCCTACAAAATGTAAAACTCACCTGAAAGACCCAAAAGGTGTGTACTTCACAAATTGTACAAGAAACATATATTGATAAGAACGGAAATACAAAAATAAGAAATAAAACTATAAAAGAATGTATTCCAGAAACAAGCATCATAGAGAAAGTTCAAGATACCACTGAGTATACTCAAAATGAGTTGAATCAATACACAGCTACCAGTGTACAAAATAGTAAATGAGTAAAAAAATCTCAAGAAGTATTTGAATACGATTTGAATGGAAATCTTATTTCA
>JANJUN010000067.1 GCA_024710565.1 Candidatus Altimarinota bacterium
AACTCCAAAAAATATAGTAGAATATGCTTATGATATCTTATGAAATAGAATTGAAAAAGTAGTAAATGCAACTACTTTCACTTCTTATGTATATGCAGGAAAAAATCTCATTTCTCAAGAAACTAAAAATAAAAAATGAGTAGTGACTGAACTGAGAGAAAATATATATGGACCTCATACAGATGATATCTTAGTAACTAGTATCACCACCTATAAAACAGAGAAACAAGTACAAGAGTATACAGATAAAAAATGAAACAAAAAAACAAAAACAGTAAATGTGAGACTTCCAATCACAAAGATATATTATTTCCATAAAAATCACTTGTGAAGTATTATGGGAATTACAGATAAGAGTTGAGAAATCATAGAAGAATATGCTTATGATATATTTGGACAAGCTTTTATTTACAAAGATTTATTTATAGAACAAAAAGAGAAATGAAAGGTTTGAAATCAAGGTGATGATGAATGAGAAAATATTTGAAATAAAGATGAAAATGATAAAAGTAACTCTTGAGAGTTTGATGATATTTCATGAGGTGAAGAAATTCAGATACAAAATAAAGTATATACCAAGTACAATGGAAAGTGAATTATCTGAAATGTATTTCTCTACACCGGAAGAGAATTTGACAAAGAGATAGGACTCTATTACAATAGAGCAAGATATTATTCAAGTGATTTATGAAGATTTATCTCTCGTGACCCAATCGGACAAATCGATGATGTAAATTTGTATGGGTATGTTGCAAATAATCCAGTGATGTTTAGGGATCCGATGGGGACGGATAAGAAATCCATTATAACAAGTTTTTGAGAATATATGGATGCTAATATTGGTTTACATGGAACTCTTATTTGAGGTTCTATAGCACAAATGGATATTTCAACATATATGCTTGGAAAATTTATGTATGGAGATTGAAGTTCAGATTATTATGGAAATAATCATTGGATTTCTAAAAAATTAATGAAAACTGATTTTTATCAAAATGCTGAGAAAAAAGCTATTAACGAAACAATTAAAAATTGAAAGTATGAGAAAAGTGATAAATGAGATTTAACAACTCCTAATATGTCTAATCTAGAATCACTATTTAGTGATTTTCCAACAAGTTTTTGAACAGTGGATTGGATAATGACGGCAAAAATAGTTGAAGATTGAAAAATAGAAACAAATTTTCGTATAAAAGATACGTATATTTTTAATGATTTTTACGCTGATTGAGTTACTCCAATGGAGAATCCTTTTAATGTTCTATGAAAAAAATATCAAGATCAATGATTTTGAACTCCATTTCAATGGGAACTCAATATAAAACAAACATTTACTTATTGATTTAATAAATATGAATAAAAAACAATTATGGATATTTATCTCAATATTACTTTGAATTATATGGGTCTTTTATCTAATGTTTTTTTATCAATGAGGTTTTTGAATGGGTTATGAAGTTCCATGAAATCAATTAACAAAAACTTATTTGAAAGTAGGGGATTATAAAATTTGAAAACAAAAATGGTTTTATAATATTTGTAATAAAGATAAAGGATGTTTAGATTGAGAAATTTTAGGATTTAAAGAGGTTAATATTGATATATATATATATCAATATTAACCATTGAAGTTGAACAAGTGGAGACATTAAATTTTATGAATATAGAGTGTACAAGTGAAAAAAAACATTATTTAGTTCATCTCAATATGATAATGAAATCACTGTAAATAGTGTAAGTGACTTACCAAAATATTGATATTTATCAAATAATAATCTTGAGTTTTACTCAGAAAATGATTTAAAAACTCTCCCTCAAGAGCAACAAAATATTTTCAAAGAATTAGAAAAAGATCCAACAATAATTATAGATTGAGTGGATTATACAAAGAAATAACATCTAAACTACATGGGTTTTTAGGGGGCGAAACTTTAGTAACTAAGTTTTATAGAAAAAATAAAATTTATAGCCTCTTAAATTCTTTTTCTTGCTTTCTAAAAAAGATATAATATCATACTTTTAATTATTTGATTTTCTTATACTTAATATGTCAGAAATAACACCTAATTCTTTAAATTCTCAAAATGATATAAAAAATGAGAAACTTTTTACCTGAAAAAACCTATTAATATTATTATTATCCTGATTTATTTTAGCAATAATTCATAATTATTTATTATTTTGATTTTCTAATTGACCATGAATTTTTATATTTTCAATCCTATTTATAATCACCATTTTTATTCATTCAAAAATTTTTAAACTCAACCTTTTTTTTGACTTTTATATTATTACTTTTTCCTTACTCCTTTTTTCTTTTTTCAAAATGATACGAGTATGAGAAATACTTAATTTTTTAAATAATATAGCAATTTTCTTTTTTTATCTATTTTTAGTAAAAATCGTTATTAAATCTAAACTAGAAAGCTTTACATCTTATGATTATTTTCCTTGATTTATAAAAACTTTTTTTTGATGAATTATGTGAATAGGAATTTGGATTTGAAGTATATTAAAAATAGGATTTAATTTTCCGAATTTTGAAAAGAAAAAACATATTCTCAAAGGAATATTTATGTCTATACCTCTTATTTTTATATTTTCAGTTTTATTTTCATCAGCTGACTTAGTTTTTCAAAAATTTTTAAATAGTTTTTTGAATTTCGATTTTTTAAATTTTATAAATGTAACAGATAGGTTAATAAATATTTCTCTTTTATCTCTCATAATAATTTGATTTTTAACATATATATTTTTTCAAATAAATTGGTCTTTAGAAATAAATAATCAGAAAAAATTTCAATTTGATGAAAAAAAACATATTGAAATAAGCATAGTTCTAACCATCATTTCCATATTATTTTTTATTTTTGTTATTTTACAAATATGATATTTATTTAGTTGAGAAAATTATATCATTTCTCAATGATACACTTATTCAGAGTATGCCAAAAAATGATTTGTTGAACTCGCATTTTGTGTATTTATAGTTTTTATACTACTTTGGAAAATAGATGAATATTTATATTGACATCAAAAAGTAACCTCAAATTTATATAAAACTTTAGCTACTATTCTCATTTCCCTTACTATATTAATATTATTTTCAGCATTATATAGGCTTTGGTTATATGAAAATGCGTATTGATTTACAGAAATTAGATTTTATGGATATTTATTTATTATTATTCTTTTTTGTTCATTATCAATAACTCTATTTAAAATATTATTTTTCGTAAAAGAATGAATTTTTATTTCTATAAATTTATATTTTTATTTTTTATGACTTATTTTTGCAAATATTTTTAATCCAGAAGCATTTATTACTCAATACAATACCAATAAAATATATAGTTCGTCCCTAAGGACTGATTTCTTTTATATTTGAGAAAGATCATTTGATGCTATTGATAATATTCTCTCTTCTTATTGAAAAGCAAACAAAAAAGACAAAACAATGATGGAGAAAAAAATATGCAATATGATTAGAACTCTTCAGGAAAGAAATACAGATTGGAGAGGATATAATTATGCTTTTAGTCATGCAGATAAAGTATTACTTCCATTCCATACACAACTTAATTGTAGTAATAACGTTTTTATTACAAATCCAAAGAATACATCTGAACTACATGAATAAATGAAGTAATTTTATACTATGAATGAAATAATTTATCTGATGAAAAAAGATATTAAAAAGCTATGAAAAAATATAAACACTAATTAATAATTACATAAATAACAAAAAAAATAAAAGTGTATTCTACACTTTTATTTTTTCTAAAATATTTTTTCTCACTTCAAAATTATCTTCCAAATTATGATTAAATTCAAGATAATAGACTTCTTTTAAAAGAGGAAAATAGTGACTTTTAAAGTTTTTTTCTACTTCTGATAGCGTCATAAAAAATATTGCTCTATTTTCAGTTTGTTTACTCATAAGCATCCTTAAAAAAAGTCCTACTTCCCTATAAAAAATATCTCTGGAAAAAGTATGTGCATTTTTTACTAAATATTCCAGTCTTTGTTTTATTTTTTCATCAGTAATATGTTCCGTTTGTATTTTTATAACCGGTGGTTTTCAAAGAAAAAAATACTCTAAAAGAAAATAAAAAAACAATAAAAAAACTATGATACAAATAATTACCACATAATCAAGAGAAGATAAAAACGAAAATAATAATATTTTTATATCATAAATATCAGTCATAAATTTTTTCTAAATGCTAAAAATTATCTACTTTTAAAAAATACCAGTAACCTAGCAAAAATATTGCTCGTGTTATCAATAAAAAAATAACTCATCCTAAAATTATGTAATTTTTTTGAAAAATCCTGTATTTTTTTCTGTCTAAGAGTTTTATACGCCTCTATTTTTTTCTTATTTCCCAGATTGATAAAAAAAGTTTGAATACTGTCTCTCAGTCTCACAACACCATGTCCATTTGATAAATTATTTTCAAAATAATCAAAAATATTTATATAAACAAAATCATTCTTCAGAGAAGCAATTTTGAGATTTTTATCATCAAATTCACTCATTTTATCGGTTAAAAGAAAAACAAGCGCATTTTTTATCGGTAAATTATGAAAATACGATAAAAGCTTATTGGGAGAAAAATTTTCTAATTTTTGAAAAGATTTTTTTTGTACTACTTCTAAAATTTTATGAATATTTTTCACTCATTTTCCAAGTTTTACGAGTTCAAATCCGTTTTCATTAAATACAATGGCTCCTATTTTATCATTATTTTTATTAGCAGCAAAAGCTAAAATAGAAAAAGTTTCTAGAAGAGTGTCTATTTTTTTCTTCTCTCATTCTCAAAAATTCATACTTTCAGAAATATCTAAAAGAAAAAAAACTGATAACTCTCTTTCTTCTTCAAATCTTTTTATCAGAAGCTTCCCTTCTCTTGCTGACGCGAGAAAATCAATATATTTTGCATCATCATTTTCATCATAGACTCTATAATCACTAAATTCTAATCATCTTCACTTAAATGCTGTTTTATAATTTCAAGCAAATAAGCTATCAACGAGACGATTGATTTTTATATGAAGTTTTTTTATATCTTGCATATTATTTTACTACAACATTATCTAAAATAGTTTTTATAATATCATCCACAAGCACTCCATCAGCCATAGCTTCATAATTTAAAATCAGTCTATGTCTTAACACTGGATATGCCATTTCTTTTACATCTTCTGGAATCACAAAATCTCTTCCCTGTAAAAATGCAAGTGCTTTTGCTGTTTTTAAAATAGAAAGCGATGCTCTTGGAGAAACTGGATATGATATATAAGCCGAAATTTTTGAATTTTTATTTCTGGTATAAAATACGATATCTTTGATATAAGATAAAATATTTTCATCCACATAAATATTTTCTACTAAATCCTGAATTTTAAAAATATCTTGTTTTGAAAAAAGCGTTTTTAACTCTGCTTTCTCTATAGATTGAATATTTTTAAGTATTTCCAACTCTTCACTTTCACTTGGATAATCCACTACTGTTTTGAGTAAAAATCTATCGAGTTGTGCTTCCGGAAGGTTAAAAGTCCCCTCTTGTTCGATAGGATTTTGCGTAGCTAAAACGATAAATGGAAGTTCCAGTTTAAAAGTAGTATCTCAAATACTCACCTGTTTTTCAGCCATAGCTTCGAGAAGTGCTGATTGTACTTTTGAAGGAGCTCTGTTTATTTCATCTGCGAGAACAAAATTTGAAAATATCGGTCATTTTTTAATATAAAATTCATTTTTTGAAGGATTATAAACATTACTTCCTATAAGATCACTCGGAAGTAAATCTGGAGTAAATTGAATTCTTTTCGCATTGAGATCAAGTGTTTTTGCTAAACTATCAACGGTGAGCGTTTTTGCAAGTCCTGGTGCTCATTCGATGAGAATATGTCATTTTGAAAACAAAGCAATGAGAAGATCTCTCACGAGCGTTTTTTGTCCTATTACTTTTTTTGAAATCTCATAAAGGAGATTTTCGATATCTAAACTAAATTGTTGTATTTGTTCTTTTTGGTTTGTCATAATAATGCACTTAGAATATAAAAATCATAAGTGCATTGTACTCAAAAATAATATTTTTTCAAAAAGTTATTTACAAGAAAATTATGCTAAGCGAAATCCTATTTGTTCATTTCCTGCCAGTAATGTATAATTTCATTTTTGCATCACATTATCAATGGCATGTATCAATTCTTTATACCCAGCACTTCAAGAACCAGAAAAGAATCATAATTTTCCTTCTATTTTTACACTGTCTTGAGAAAATACGATACTGGACATAGTAGCTCATTTTGGGAGGTCTATTTTGATAGTTTTTCATTGAAACTCTAAAGTTTGAGAAGTCATATCTATTTTCATAGTGTCTTTATTTCCGTTTTTATCAGAAAATAAAAAACTCGCTTTAGGATTATTTGAAGTGATTTTTCCAATTTTTTGAAGTTCATCTTTCATAGAATCCAGTCTTTCAGCCTCTCTGATATCTTTTATTTTACTCGAAGCTTCTTGTCATTTTTTATTCGCTTCTTCTTGGGAAAGAGTAGGTTTTTGAGTTTGAGTTTCAATTTTATTACTTCCATTTATTTCTAATCCCATAATATATATTTTATAAATTATTACCTTTATTATACAATATTTTTAATTTTTATGCAAAAATCAGTTATTATTTAAATAAAGTAAAAAATATTTCTAATTTTTCATAGTATTGCTTAAAAGTAGAAATATTAAGATTTTTAATAAAATCAAGTCTTTGTTTAGAAAACTCTATGTACGAATTGTCGTCATTTTTCTCCAATTCCACATAAAGTTTTTGGCTTTCAATAATTGTTTTATACATAATATAAACCAAGTAAATGTAATATAAGCATACTCTATGTATTTTATGGTATTCATCTGCAGTAACTTCATTCAAAATAAAATGAGAATTTTTATATTTTTCTAAAAAGGTATTGAGTAATTTTTCTCAAGATATTTCAAATTCTTTTTGAATATCTGAAATATCTTGAAAATCATGCGAAGGATAAATTTTAGTTTTAAAAATATTTTTTGTATAATAAATATTTTTGTTTACTTCTATCATATATTCTTTTTCGTTCAATCCATCAAAACTTTCAAAAAGACTCGTAAGAAATAAAGTTGTTTTTTTTAGTTTCTCTTCTCAAGAGAGGAAAATTAAGTCAATAAATACATCCATTCTAAAAATTGGCTTATGATAATCTCATCTAAATTCTTTGATGTATTTAAATTGAATTTTTAAAATTTTTTCACTTTCAAAAAATATATCATTATAATTTCACGTTGTATTGGTTGAGGTTTTGATAGAAAAACCTTGGTTTTCTAAAAAAATTTTTATTTTGTTTTTTACTCAAATAAGTAAATCTTTTTCCTTATAAATATCAAGGAATGGTGTATTAAAACGATATATCGTAACTATATTTTGCATGGTTAGTTCTTGATTAAAGAATAGCATTCACTTTCGTAATTTTTTCATATTTTTTGAAAAATAGTGATATATCATTTAGGATAGTATTTAATAATTTTATAGTGTGTAAAAAATGAGATAAAGTATGTGATAATTCTAATAAAGACTCTAAGAATAAAGATAAATGGATATACATACATACTTAAAAATCTTATTTTAGGTATCAACATAAGAAAAGCACCTATTTTAGGTTTATTAGAAAGATAATATGAAATTAAAAAAAGACATAATCAAAAAAATGGAATTCAACAGAATAAAACAAATCTAAATAAAAAAAGTAATTCATATGAAACTCAATTTACTATTGATAAAAATATAATATCAAAAAAACTTTTTTCAAAATATGTAAATAATATAAACATTTGTTGAAAATATATAAAAAATATAGTCCACATAATTATAGTTCTAAAATCATATTTTTCGTTAAAAAAA
>JANJUN010000071.1 GCA_024710565.1 Candidatus Altimarinota bacterium
GTAGTTATCGTTTTAAATACTATTCTTATCTGAGTAGTTTTGATGAGTTTAGGGCTTATCGCTCTTTATATATGAAAAATTCATGAAGAAGTGCTTCATAGACCAATGTTTATTATAAAAGATAAAGTTAATTTTTAAGAATAGTTAATAATAATTTATGGAGAATAATATAGCTTTTATTGATTGACAAAATCTGCATTTATGAACTTCTAGTGAAAATTGGAAAGTTGATTTCAAAAGATTTAGAATATATCTAAAAGAAAAATATTTAATAAATGAAGTATATTTATTTTTGTAATTTTTAGATGAAAATGAACAAAAACTTTATACTAAATTACAAAAATCTTGATTTATTTTAATTTTTAGAGAACATAACTCTAATATGAAATGAAAGAAAAAATGAAATGTTGATGTAGATATTGTTTTTGAAATAATGAGAAGATTAAAAGATGAAAAAGATTTTGATAATATTGTTTTAGTTTCAGGTGATTGAGATTATATAAAGCTAGTAAATTATTTAATTGAAAATAATTGTCTAAAAAAGATATTGTTTCCAAATAGTTTTTTTTCATCTTTGTATAGAAAATTACAACCAAAATATTGAGTTAACTTGAGTTTGTCTGATATAAGAAAGAAAATTGAATACAAAAAAAGATAAGTGCCCTTAGGTATTTCTCCGTTCGGTCCTTATCTTGTCGTGATACAAAAGTATCATATGAAAAATATTTTAAAAATCAAATAAAAAATATAGAATAAAGTAAAAAATATGAAAATTCCATATATAACTGTTTATGCTCCATTGAAAAAACTTCTATAGACACAATAAAGATGATAAATGATATTTGGAATCTTATGTGAATTACGAGAAAAACATCTGCTAAATACTTGAATGAATTAGTACAATCTTGATATATGGTTATGATTCCTATTTGAAAGCAAAGATATTTTATAAATATAGAGTTATTTGAATTATTAAGAAAATGATTATAGTTTTACACATGAAAAAATCCTCATGAGTAAAAACTAAGAAAATTTACACATGAAAAATGGATATGTCGAAAAAATAAGAATATTTTCAATATGAGATAGAAAGTTTAAATAAAAAGTTGAAAATATATAAATAATCTCTATAAATATAATCAAAATAAAAACTTCGAAAAGATAAAGTTAATTTTTAAGAAAGTAAAATGAAAAGTAAAGAAATTCTTTTCTTAACATGGAAAGATATAAAACACCCCAACAAATGAGGCGCCGAATGAGTAATATATGAATATGCAAAATGATTAGTAACTAAGTGACATAATGTTGTTTGGTTTGCATCATGATTTGACTGAGCACATGAAGAAGAAATAATTGATGGGATAAAAATTATAAGAAAATACAATATAAACTCGATTTATTTCAAAGCTCATAGTTGGTATAAAGATTATAAAAAAACTCATAAAATTGATATCATTATTGATGAAGCTTGAGGTATTCCTCTACTCTCTCCTCTTTATGAAAAAAATATTCCTATTATTTTCATGGTTCACCATATTTGAGAAAAAGAGTGGGATTTTAAATTTAGTTTTCCGATAAATATAATATTTAAATTTATTTTTTGAATGATTTTAAAATTATATAGTTCTAAAAATACTATCACTGTTTCAAAAAGTACTAAAGATGAGCTTATAACAAAATATTGATTTAAGGAAGATAAAATTATTGTTATTGAAAATTGTCTCAATTTAAAACCTTTAGAATACATAGACTTTGAGCAAAAAGAAGACTCTGTATTATTTTTAGGAAGATTAACTCAAATAAAAAAAGTCGAAGATGCTATATTATGATTCAAAGAGTTCCATAAAAATAATCCATCTTATGTTCTTAATATTTTAGGGATAGAGCAAGAAGAAAAATATGTTCAAAATTTAAAAGATTTAGTAAAAAATAATAACTTAGAAAAGAGTATATTTTTTAGATGATTTAATAAAGATTTATTTTTTGAATATTTAAAAAAATCAAAAATTTTACTTGTTCCTTCATATAAAGAGTGATTTTGATTGGTAGTTTTAGAGTGAAATTGTTATTGATTACCTGCAATTTGATATGATGTTCCTGGATTAAAAGATAGCATCAAAGATGGAATAAATGGATTTAAAGTAGACTTTTGAAACTTTGAAGAAATATGAAAACTACTCGAGAAAATTCTCAACAATAAAGAAGATTATAAAGCTCTCTCAGAGTCTTCTTTAAATACGGCTAAGCAATATTATTGATGGGGATCTTCTATAGATAATTTAGAACAATATATTATAAATTTAATAAAATAAAATGGATACTAACCCTTTAGTTTCGGTAATAATTCCAACTTATAATAGTTATAATAATTTAAAAATATTATTAGACTCATTTAAAGATTCGGAGTATAAAAATTTTGAAATTATTATCAATGATGATAAAAGAACTAATGATAATACAGAAAAATTAGTAAATGACTACAATTTCAAAATAATATATGTAAGAGAAAACTTAAAAATGGCTCAAGCTAGAAAAAAATGATTTGAATTTTCTAGTGGAGAAGTTATTATTCATATGGATTCAGATATGAAAATTACTAATAATTTATTATCAGAAGTAGTTTTTTTAATACAAACTCATGATGCCTTAGTTATTCCTGAAGTTAGTTATTGAACTACATTTTGGGCAAAATGTAAATGGTTGGAAAAAAAATGTTATGATTGAAATCCTAATATAGAATCATTAAGAGTAGTAAACAGAAAAATTTATAAAGAAATTTGATGACATAATGAAAATATGATTTTTTCTGAAGATAAGGACTTTGATTTAAGAGTAAGAAAAGCTGGATATAATGTGTGAAGATTAACAGAGAATTTTTTTTGGCATAATGAGTGAGATTTAAAATTATTAAAAACCTTAAATAAAAAAAGAGGATATAGTAATACTTCAAACTTATTTGCAATTGCACATCCGGAGCATTATAAGTGGCAAATTAATATATTAAATAGATATTTAATATATTTGAAAAATTATAAATTATTCTTTAAATATCCTGTTATTTACATAGGTATGGTTTATATGAAAACATTAGAATTTTGAAGTGGCGCTTTAGGATTAATTTTTAGTAAAATAAATAAATAAAATATGTACTTAATTATTTCACATTTTACTGAAAATAAATGAACTACTGATTATTTCATAGATTATTTAGAAAGTAAAAATAAAAAATATTATTATTTAAGACATCCTTTTAATTTTGAAACATCTTTAAATTATTCAGAATTAATATACTTTGATGGAAAAAATAAAAATATTATTTCAAAGTATAAAAAATCAAATAATTTCTTGTTTGATATAATAAGGAATATATTTTTATCTTTTTATATTTGAACAAAATTATCATTTAAAATAGATAAAATTGTTTGATTTGGATGATTTAATATTTTTCCTTTTTTATATTTAAAATTATTTTGAAAAAAAACTTATTTTTGGTGAGTTGATTATTCAACAAAAAGATTTTGAAGTAATTTTTTAAATAAAATATATTTTTATTTAGAAACAATTTCATGTTTGTTTACTTCAAAAGTAATAAGTAGTTCCTATAGACAAAATGAAGCTAGAATTAAGTTTCATCATCTCAAAAAAGAAAAATGAATTATTATAAATAATTGAATTATAGAAATATTTTTTTCAAAAGATTTTTCTGTGTATAAAAATCTTTCATTTTTTTATCTATGATCAATAACCGATCAACATTGAATTATTGATTTTATCAATTATTTTTATATTCACCTATGAATAAAAAATAAACTTTATATTATATGATGATGAGAAAAAGAGGAAGAATTAAAGAATACTATCACTACTAATAATCTTGAAAAAAATATTATTTACTTATGAAGAAAAAATCAAAATGAAACTATAACCTTTTTAGAGAGTATAAATGAAAAATTAATTTGAATTGCTCCATATAATGATGAAAAAAATGATCATGTGTATTATGGAGATAGCTTAAAAATAAGAGAATATTTAAATTATAACATCCCTTTTTTAGTTTCAAATAAAACATATATAAATCCTGACTTAGCTAACTTTTGACTTACTTATGATACATTTGAATCAATTAAGTTAGAAAATCTTAAAATTTTTCAATTAGACTTAATCAAAAAAAATAATATTTTACAAAAATATTATTGGAACCATTTATTCAGTAAAATTTTTTAATATTATGAAAACAAATCAAAGAATTACTTTTCATTGAGAAATACCAAAAAAGAATAAATTTTTTGTTGCATTATTATATCTAGATTTAAAACTTTTAGTTTTATTATTAAAGCCTTTCATAATAAAGTTTTTTTTACCACATGCTAAAAATGTTGATTTTATTCCAGGATTTAAATCAATGTATGGAAATATTTATTGAGAAAATATTTTTTTAGCCGATGCAAATTTTATTGATTATTCTCCAATTTATATTTGAGATAATTCTAAAATTTGATTTTGATGTACTCTAATAACAGCAAGTCATGACATATATGATTATAATATTATTTATTCTGATCCTATTCGGATTGGAAAAAATACATTCATATGAACTAACTGCATCATTCTTCAATGAGTTCATATTTGAGATAATGTAGTTATATGAGCATGAAGCGTGGTAACAAAAGATATTCCTAGTAATAGTATTGCAGTTTGAAATCCAGCTAAAGTAATAAATAATAATTAACCTAATAAAATGGAAAAAATAATACATCATATTGAAATTTCTCATACTCATCATAATTTATCATGATGAGAAAAAGCAATGATAGAAATCATTAAATATATTCAAAAAGAAACAATGATAAAACAAATTATTTATACTTCAGAAAGTTGAAAATTTGTATATTCACAATTTATTGAAAATAAAAATATTGAATATGTTATTATAGGGGCAGAAAAAATAGAAAAAATCAATCCATATTTAGCATATTATCTTAGAATATTTCAAGTATTTTTTTATGTAAAAAAATTTGATAAAAATTTTTACCATATTATTTTTTCACATGAAGAATTTTTACCAACATCTATTTATTCATTTTTGTTAAAAATTTTTAATAAAGATGCAAAATGGCTATGATTCTTTCATATGAAAGCCCCTGGAATATTTAGATGATATTTATGAGAATATACTTGAAAAAAAAATATTTTTCCTGATATCAGAATAATTCGTTATCAATTAGAACAATATATTTATTTTTTTCTTATTAAAAATAAAATTAATCTATTAATTACCGTAAATCCTATATATAAAGACTATTTATCGAGTAAATTTCAAAATATATATACCTTAAATAAATTTTGATGAGAATCCTGAGTATATGTAGTTGAAAAATATTCAGGTATAAATATCGGCAATATAGAAACAAAAACAAAAAAAGAGTTTGATTTATCATTTATGTGAAGATTTCATCCTCAAAAATGAATTGATGAAATCATTGATATTATCTTAAAAATAAAAAAGGTAAAACCTGATATAAAAATAGTTATTATATGATGATGAAATAAAACATTAGAAGATAAATTTATTCATGATATAAATTTAAATTGATTACAAAATAATATATTTTATAAATGATTTATTACTTGAAATGAGAAATTCAAAATATTATCTTCAACAAAAATTTTTTTATTTCCTTCTTATTACGAATCTTTTTGACAAGTTGCACTAGAAGCAATGAAGTTATGATTACCCGTAGTAGCATATGATTTACCTCCTTTTTGTGTTTTTGAAAAATGAATGATAAAAGTTCCTATTTTAGATAACAATAAAATGGTATTTGAAATAATAAAATTACTCAATAATGATGAATATTATAAAATAAAATCTGAAGAAGCCATTCATTTTTCAAGTGATTTTTCTTGGGAAAAAACAGGAGAAGAAATTTTTAATCTAATAAAAAATATTTAATATGAAACAGAAAAATATTATCATCCTTTTTATATTATTACTCACTATTATTTTTTTAATGCCTATCGATATCAATTGATTTAGCTTTTGGATGGATAACAATTGATTATTGGATTCGAAAAATTCAATTGTTAATTATATTTATTGATGGAATCCTGATTTATTTTGAAAAGTTAGTTTTACTAGCTATACATCTTTTTTTCATTATATAATAAGTTATTTTTTTTTAAATTTATTCTGATATACATATTGATATTATTTTATGTATTTTTTTATAATTTCTACTATTTTAATATTAGGTTATAATATAACCAATATTTATATCAAAAATAATTTTTACTCTATACTTATATCTGCTTTATTTATTTTTAATTTACCATTTTTAAGATTTTTTTACTGACAGGGAACATTTACATTTTTTATAGCAACCATATGATTTTTACTCTCTTTTTTAATTATATTAAAAATAAATGCATCCAATATAAATAAATATCTTATAATCTTAGCTATTTCTTCAATATTAATTTCTCATCCATTTTTATTTTTCTTCTATATAATAATTATTTCAATACTATTGATGTTTTTTCAAAAAATATGATTTAAAAAATTTTTATTATTTTGAATAGGTATTTTATGAATAAATTTTTTCTGGATTTTTCAGTTTCTAATTGGAAGTATTATAAGTAGCTCTTCATGATTAGGACAAAAAGACTATTCCGATTCACTTGTAAATATTTTTTCTATGTATTCACAGTTATATAATAGTTTATTATTTTTATGAAAAAATTCAGATTATATAGTTGATTTCTTTTGATGGAGTGCAATTTTTATTTTCTTAAATATGTCTTTATTTTGGATATTATTCTTTAAAATAACTATACAAAATAAATTAAATCGTTTATCTATATCTTTATTAGTATTATTATTATTTTTAATACTTTTTTCAGTTTGATGAAGAGAACCATTATGAATTGTATATTCTTATTTATATAATAATATAAGTTTTTTTAGCTTTTTTAGAACCTTTAGTAATGTATTGTTATTTGCTTTTTATATTTTTTTAATTTTTATATTAGTTAATATAAAACAAATAAATTATAAATATTTATGATTTATAAGCATGACTTTTATTTTATATTTCATAATATCTGTTAATTATTATTCATATAATAAAACTGTAAAATTACCTGATGATTATTTTATTGTAAAAAATATAATTGATCAAAATAGTTCATGAAAAAATGTTATGTTATTGCCATGTAGTACTTATGACTACTATTCTTGGGATACTTGAAAACAAGATAAATATTTTTTAGAAAGTTACTTAAATAATAATTGAATAATTTTCTACAGACCTACGCTATCTAATTATGAACCTATTAAAAGTTTATTTGATAAAGTATGTTCTTATAACTTTAAAAATTCTGACTTTAAAAATTATAATATTGGATACATTTTACTTAGAAAAGATTTAAAATACATAGAAAAAAACTACTATGAATATTTTGATGAATCTAAATTAAAATGAATACAACAAATATATAATTGAGAGTATTTATCTCTATATAAATTAAATTTTACTAATTATAATACTGAATTTATTTATATTACACCTATAAAATACAAAATAAATATAAATTTTAAATATGAGACCGAGATAAAAAACTTAACCAATTTTCACCCTGAATGGAAAATCTACCTAAAAAATCAAGAATGATTATTTAATAAACCGCTCTTTGAAAATAGTCACCATTTAGTTTATGACTATGCAAACTGATGGACTATCTCTAAAGATGAAATTATAAAATATGTCAATGAAAATTACTCAAAAGAACTTCAAAAAGAATGATATCCAAAAACTTTAAAAAATGGAAAAATAGATTATAAATACTATACTCTCAACTCTGACGGAAGTATAGATGTAGAACTTACTCTTTATTTTAAACCACAAAGCTATTTTTATTTATGACTGATCATTTCTGGAAGTACTTTTATAGTTCTGATATGATATTTATGATATGATTTTATAAGGAGTAGGAGGAAAAAGGAAGATAAAAATCAAACTGAATAGTTTGATTTTTATTGAAAAAGATTATAATGAAAGAGAAAATTATTTTTAAATTATAATATTATGAGCGAAATAAATATTGAAAAATTCAAGAATGCTTGATTTAGCTTTGAAGAAATTAATAAATTAATATTATCAGAAGAAAAAATTAATGAATGAAAAATTATTTCTCAAGAAGAAATGAATATATTTATACAAAAGGAATTATTTTCTAAATGTAAAATAGATGCTTAAAATTCTTTATTCAGAACAAGTAAAAAAAGATTTGATAGAAATTACTGCTTATATAGGCGAAGATAATATGTATTATTCTTTTAAAGTAATAGAAAGTATAAATAATACTATAAATTTACTTTTAACTTTTCCAAAAATATGAAAAAAGATAGATGATATTCATTATATGATAATTGAAAAAAACTATAAATACAAAATAGTGTATAAAATCAAAAATGAGAATATTATTATAATGTGAGTTTTTAAATATAAA
Organism: Candidatus Altimarinota bacterium; assembly: GCA_024710565.1. Taxonomy (GTDB): domain Bacteria; phylum Patescibacteriota; class Gracilibacteria; order BD1-5; family UBA6164; genus UBA7396. The sequence goes on from JANJUN010000071.1 coordinate 8,509, forward strand.
AATTCTTGGTAATCAAATGTAAAACAAAACTACTCCAAAGAACTTCAAAAAGAATGATACCCAAAACAACTCTCAAGTGGTACCAAGATTTATGACTCATCATTTCTGGAAGTGCTTTTATAGTTTTGATTTGATATTTATGATATGATATTGTGAGAAATATGAGAAAAAAGGAAGATAAAAATCAAACTGAATAGTTTGATTTTTTTATAAATAATTTGATTTTTAGTAAAAAATACTATAATTAAAGTATTACAATGTAACACTTTAAAATATGAATACTACTTTTTCAATCAGAGTAAATAATGATTTAAAGAAATCATTTTTAACTAAATCAAAAGAAAGATGATTAGAATGAGCTTCTTTAATTAGGGCTTTTATGGAAAAATATAATGCTAATCCTAATATAGTAAAATTTGATATTGATGATACTATATTTGATGATTTATTTAAAAATAAAACGGTTATTTCTAAATTAGAAAAAATATCTGATAAATTAGATTCTATATGATTTTAATAACTGAAACTTTTGAAAAGTTATTGTTAAAAGTAAAGTCAATTTCTTTAAAAGATGTAGTGCTTGAAATAAATAAACATAAAAGTTGATTAAATAACTTTAAAAGAATAGGCGAATTAAGAAATAGAATGGTTATAAAATGATATTTATTATCTAAAAAAGTTAGATTAGTAGTTTTGTTTCAAGAAAAAAATTGAAACTATTTACCCTTTTATATAGCAAAAAAAGAGACAAAAGATTGATTTAATATTTCTAAAGACTCGTTGAAAGAATTGGAAAATAAATTAGATAACATATTTTTAGATATAGATAATTGAAAATATAAAATTATTGAATAATTTTATATTTTTGTAATCAATAAAAATTACTACTATCTTGATAGTTTTGATTTGATATTTGTGATATGATTTTGTGAGGAGGAGAAAGGAAGATAAAAATCAAACTGAATAGTTTGATTTTTATTGAAAAAGATTATAATGAAAGAGAAACTTATTTTTAACTATAAAAATATTTTTATGATAAATACATCAAAAGTACTTAAAAATTCTCTTTGGGAATATGACTATAATAAGCTAAAATATTCAGATGATATAGTTATTTTAAGAGCTTTAAATTTTTGAGAAATTGAAGATATTAAAAATATTTCAAATCATATTTGAAAAACAAAAATAATAAACGTTTTGAAAAAAAATATAAATCAAATTGACTCAAAATCAAAAAATTTTTGGAAATTATATTTCAATATAAAAGATTTAGATAATAATATATCAATGTATGACAAACTTAACAAACCTATATTTACAAGAAGTTTTGGATAAAAATAGAATTGATATATTAGACAAACTAGTAAAAATAAAAGAAATGTGATTTATCTTGTGATGATGAACTTGACTTGCTTTGATTTTTTGACATAGAGAAAGTATTGATTTTGATTTTTTTATTAATTCTGACATAGATACAAATTATTTATTTAAAAAATGTTTAGAAATTTTTTGAGAATTTGAAATTATAAAAACTTATGAAGAAAAAAATACTCTTTATATTATAGTAAATTGAGTAAAAATTAGTTTTTTTACATATAACTATGCAAATATCTGAAGTATTATAGAAAATAAATATTTTAATATATTTTCTATAGAGGATATATGAGCAATGAAACTTTGGGCGATTCAAAATAGAGCGACTAATAAAGATTATATAGATATATATTATTTAATAAAAAAGATATGATTAGATAATTTTATAAACAATTTTTTCAAAAAATTTTGAAATGTTGTAACAAAAACTTATTTATTAAAATCTCTTCTTTATTTTGATGATATTATTGAAGAAGAACTAATAATAAAAGACAAAAATATTAATTTTAAAAAAGTAAAAGACTACTTATTAGAAATAATACTTTAAAATACAGACTGATATATATTGAACTTACTCTTTATTTTAAACCACAAAGTTATTTTTATCTTGGTCTTATCATCTCAGGAACGACTTTTATGGTTTTGATTTGATATTTATGATATGATTTTATAAGGAGTAGGAGGAAAGAAGAAATTTATTAGATTTAAAAACAACCAATTATTTGATTATTATTTTTACTAAATTTAGTAAAAATAATAATCAAATATGAATTACATAAAATTTAAAGAATACAGATTAATATAATAAAATGAATAAAATAACTCTTTTTTCTCTTATTTTTATAAGCATCATTTTAGGACCAAGTTTTTTTATAAACTCTGGTTTTTTTGTATTTTTAGATACTATATTTTATCCTGTTTATGATCTCAGTTACAACTTTGAATACAGCTTCTATTTTTATCTCTATGATTTTTTTTCGTATCTGATGTGATATGAATTATTTTCAAAAATATATCTATTTGCTACACTCAGTCTATGAGCCTATGTGTGATATAAAATATCAAAACTGGTACTAGAACACTTTGATATAAAAGATAAAAAAATATCTTCGATTATATCTATTTTATGAATAGTATTTTTTATCGGTAATCCTTTTATTTATGAACGACTCGTTACTCAAGTCGGAATAGCTTTATGAACATTTATATTTTGATTCTGACTCTATCAGCTATTACAATATATAAAAAAAGAGGAAAATAAATATTTTTATCTTGCTGCATTATTTTTTTCTCTTGCTGTTTGTATATTTCCCCACAGTCTCATATTTGTTATTCTGGTTTGAATAGCTTTTCTCATATTTTTTACAAAAAAAATAAAAATTATCCCTCTTATGCTCTCTGGAGTCATATTTTTGATGATAAATCTTCATTTATTTGTATGATTATTTCTTTCTGGAAGCAACCAAGTACTCAGTGCAACTGAAAAATTTAATTATCAAAATATAGAGGTTTTTCAACAAAATTCTCTTTCATGACTCTGAAGCGAATTGACTTCCCTGCTTTTATACGGATTTTGGTGAGAAAGATGAGAAAGAATACTTTCTCCTAATAGTGTCAATGAATATTGGTATATTTTTTGAGCATTTATACTGATCATTATCGGTTTTTGAATATATGTTTGATTTCAAAAATCTAAAAAAATAAGCTCTTTTTTATTGCTGATATGATTATTCAGTTATATCTGAGCATTATGAATTTCGAGTAATATATTTTGATTTATTTCTCATTTTTTATATGAAAATGTTCCCTATTATGTGGGTATGAGAGAACCTGGGAAATTATTGTGAATACTGAGTTTTGTCTATACTATCTTTTTCTTGGTTGGAAATATATTTATTTTAGAAAAATTGGAACTTTTGAGGAAAAAATATGCTATTTCTTTTGATCCCTATCTACAAAATATCTATACCTACTGTATTTTTATCATCTTTGTATTACTCTCTTGGTCTCCAAATATGCTTTTTGGATTCAATGGACAATTAAAAATTATACAATACCCAAAAGAATACCTTGAAGTCAGAAAAGTATTATGAAAAGATTTACAAGAAAAAAATCTCATACTTCCGTGGCATGCATATATGTGATGTGCATGGAATTATGGAAATGTTATTTCAAATCCTATGCCTAATATATTGGATAGTAAAAGTACTATCTCAGCTGAAAATCTAGAAATGTGAAAACTCTATTCAAATATCAAAACTCCTCTTACAGATGATATAGAAAATTTTATACAAACACAAGATATTTCATATTTGAAAAAAAATAATATAAAAAATATTATTCTACAAAAAAACTGTTGAGCATTTTCAAGATATGATTTTCTCTCAGAGAAAAAAGAACTCAAAAAAATATTTGAAAAACCACACTTAGATATTTTACAAATCCAATATGATAAAAAATAATTATATAAATGTTTTACTGATTTCATGAAGTGGAATTTTAGCTGGACTTCTCAACTATATATACCATCCTATTATGCTAAAATTTTTAAGTTTAGAAGCATTTTGAGAATTTGCAAGTCTCCTTTGAATTTTCAATATTTTAGGGGTACTTATAGGAGGTATTGTTTTATTTTTAAATAAAGAATATTCAAAAAATATTTGAGACATCAAAAAACAAAATTATATTTTTAAAAATTCTTTAAAACTTTTTTTCCTGCTAGGTTGTAGTATATTTTTTCTCTACAGTGGAAGTAGTTTTATCATAAAAGATTTTTTATGAATCGAAAGTATTTGGCTGGTTATACTCACTTGAGTAACCATTATTTTTTGATTTGTCTCATCAAGTATTGATTCTTTATTAAGATCATTAAAAAGGTTTCATATTATCGCTATCATGCAAATCATAGGACCTATTACAAAACTTGGTTTTTGAGTAGGTTTGGTTTGGTTATGATTTGAAATATATGGTGCTCTATGAGGAATCATCATTTCTGGATTGATTTGATTTATCATCTCATTTGCTTATATTAGCCATTATTTTAAATGAATCGAAAGTAAAAATGAAATTTCTGAACTCTTAAAAGATTTTAGAAAAAATAAAAAATCTATTTTCAATTATTTACTGGTAAGTTTATTTTTTGCACTTTTTATGAATATTGATGTAATTTTAGCAAAAAATATTTTTTCTCCAGAACAAGCCTGAATTTATGCTTGAATAAGTGTACTTTGAAAATTTCTCATTTTTATATTTCTTTCTATTGAAACGGTATATTATGGACAAATTATGGAATACAAAAAAGAAGACCTTCCTATACATTTGATTAAAAATCCTCTAGTTTTGATAGTTCTATGAAGTATGTGTGCTATTTGAATAAATTATTTTTTGTGATCTTTTATTTTGGGTATGCTTAAACCAGAACTTGCTGATTATACACAAGTATATCTGCTAATTTTAGGATTTTATAGCATTCTTGCTTTTATTAGTTTTTTTGCAAAAATACTCATTTGATGGTGAAAATACTCAGTAAATTATATTTTTGGTATTTTGAGTATTCTTTTGATTGGATGTGCGTATTTATTTTGACAGTCAAGCTTAGAAAATTTTGTTTATAGTTTCATAGCTGCTGGTTTTATTTGAGTGATTTTGATTTGATATGTGTTTTTTACTGAAATAAAAAAACAATAGCCTTAAAACAACAATTCTTAAAATCATTTGCTTTTCACTATTTTTACATAAAATACTAAAAATTACCCTTGACCTTTTAAAAAAATATGAAACTTATCATCCAAATTCCTTGTAAAAATGAAGAAGAAAATCTCCCAAAAGTACTCAAAGAACTTCCTACTCATATTGAAGGAATTGATGTGATTGAATATCAAGTCATAGATGATGGAAGTAGTGATAATACTTCAAAAATTGCTCAAGAGTTTTGAGTTCATCACATTATCCGTTTTAATAAAAATAGATGACTCTGATTTGGATTTAAAGCGTGAGTAGAAAATGCCCTAAAAAATGATGCCGATATTTTAGTAAATACCGATGCTGATAATCAATACCCATCAAAATATATTAAAGATTTAGTACAACCTATTTTAGAGAAAAGAGCAGATATAGTGATAGGTAATAGAAAACCAACTGAAGTGCAACACTTTAAATGGTATAAAAAATACCTCCAATGACTCTGAAATCATGTTTTGAGCTTTGTAGTAAATGAAAAACTTCCCGATAGTGTAAGTGGATTTCGTGCCTATTCAAGAGAATCTCTTTTTGAACTCAATGTAACAACACAATTTAGTTATGTTATTGATACTATTATACAAGCCTATAAAAAATGACTCAAAATAGAGTGGGTAGATATCACGACAAATCTTCCAACTCGTCCATCTCGTTTATTTAAAAATATTTTTGAACACATCAAAAAATCAACGGTTTCAATTTGTAAGGTTTATATGATGTATGAACCATTAAAAATATTTTTAGCCCTCAGTATTCCATTTTTAATTATTTGAATCATAGGAATTTTTAGATTTCTCTACATTCATTTTTTTATAAATTCTGAAGCTGGACTATTACAATCACTTATCATCTCTGGAGCTATGATTACGATTGGAATTAGTTTATTTTCTCTTGGAATTATCGCTGATCTTATAGCAAAAAATAGATTTCTTATCGAAGAAAATATCAAACTTACCAAGAAAATGAGTTACCCTAAAAATGAAAAAAGATAATCATATGATTATCTTTTTTTCATGAAATGATAGCTATCTTCAATCGCTTCCTTAATAGACAATTGAGCTTTCCATCCTAAAATTTTCTCTGCTTTCAGTGGATTACAAAATGAAGCGGGAAGATCTCAAGTTCTTCTTGGTTTTATAGTATATGGCACTTCCCTACCAATGATTTCAGAAGTGAATTGTATCATTTCTTTTACACTCGTAGCAGTTCCCGTTCCGAGGTTGAATACTTCAAAAAAACCTTCTGTATCTTTTTTATTTTCAATAAAATGAAGTGCCTTCAAATGCCCATCTATGAGATCAAGTACATGAATATAATCCCTCTCTCATGTCCCATCTTTTGTACCATAATCATCTCAAAAAACTTGAACCGTTGGTAATTCTCCAATGACTACTTTCATGATAAATGGGAGGAGATTATTTGGAATACCATTTGGATTTTCTCCAATAAGTCCACTTTTATGGGCTCCAACAGGATTAAAATATCTCAAATTTACGACTTGAAAATGCTTACAAGTAGCTAAATCTTTTAAAATATTTTCTATCAAGAACTTGGTCGTTCCATAAGGATTCGTTGTATTTCCAGTGGCATCTGTTTCCACAAATGGTGGAGATTTGATACTATCATATACCGTAGCTGATGAAGAAAATATAATTTTTTTACAATCATATTGTTCCATGAGTTCAAAGAGATTTACACTTCCTAAAATATTATTTTCATAATAATAAAATGGTTTCTCTGAACTCTCTCCAACTGCTTTTGCTCCGGCAAAATGCAATACTGCTTCAAAATTATATTTTTGAAATACGCTCTCTAAACTTTCATAATCGCGCAAATCTACTTCATAAAAATCTGGTTTTATTCCAGAGATTTTTTGTATATTCTCTAAAACTTCTTTAGAAGAATTTGATAAATTATCTACAATAATTGGAGTATATCCAGACTCTATAAGAGCCACTACTCCATGGGAACCAATATATCCTGTTCCTCCAGTTACTAAAATATTTTTCATAATTATTACAATAAAAATTATTCTTACAAAAGTATATAAAAAAGCTCTTATAATCAAAATGATTTTGAATTTTTCTCTTTTTTCATACAATAAAGCAAATTTATTTATAATTTTAAAAAATGAAAATCACTATTTTTGGAACAGGATATGTTTGACTCGTAACGGGAACTTGTCTGGCTGAAGTATGACACGAAGTGATGTGTATCGATATTGACGAAAACAAGATAGAAAACCTCAAAAAAGGAATTATGCCTATCTATGAACTCGGGTTAGAAGAGCTCGTAAAGAGAAATTATAAAGAAGGAAGACTCCAATTTTCAACGGACGCAAAAGCTTGAGTTGAGTTTTGAAAAGCTATTTTTTCAGCCGTAGGAACTCCACCTGATGCAAATCACAGAGCTGATCTGAGATTTGTAAAAATAGTAGCTCAAACGTTTTGAAAATACGCGGATGAATACAAAGTATTTATCAATAAATCAACCGTTCCTGTGGGAACCGGAGAAATGTGTAAAAATATTATACAAGATGAACTTAAAAAAAGAGGAATGAAAGTCGACTTTGATGTCGTTTCCAATCCAGAATTTTTAAAAGAATGAGTGGCTATAAAAGACTTTATGACTCCCGATAGAATCGTATGTTGAGTAGAAAGTGACCAAGCAAAAAAAATCATGAATGATATCTATAAACCATTTGTAAGAACTTCTGCGCCTTTGGTGTTTACTACTATCAAATCAGCCGAAATCATCAAATATGCTGCGAATGCTTTTCTTGCTACTAAAATCAGTTTTATCAATGAAATTGCCAACTTTTCAGAAATAGTTTGAGCCAATATTTCTGATATCAGTAAAGGAATTGGGCTTGATGAAAGAATTGGTTCGAGATTTCTCCATGCTGGTATTTGATACTGAGGTTCTTGTTTTCCAAAAGATGTACAAGCACTTATTGAAACTGGAAAAGATTTTTGATATCAATTTCAAATCATTGATGCTACTGAAAAAGTAAATGCTCTTCAAAAAGTAAAAGTAGTCGAAAAACTTCTCAAATATCTTCCTGAAATACAAGGAAAAACTATCGCACTTTGGGGCCTATCATTTAAACCAAAAACAGACGATGTGAGAGATGCACCAAGTCTCGAAGTCATAAAGAAACTCCTCGAACTTTCTGTATGAGAAGTCAGAGTATTTGACCCAGTTTCTATGGAACATGTAAAAAAGATATTCCCCGGAGAAAAAAAGGTAGTATTTGCTCAAAACAACTATGATGCGGTAAAAGAATGTGATGCTTTAGTAATACTTACCGAATGGGACGAATTTAGAATGCCTGATTTTGAAAAAATAAAACATCTTATGAAACAAAAAATAGTTATTGATGGAAGAAATATTTGGAATAAACAGGAGATGTTAGAAATGTGATTTACTTATGAATGAATCGGAAAATAATATGAAAAAAAATATCGTAAACATAATAAAAAATATAATTTTTTTCCTCTTTTTGACTGGAATTCTATATTTTTTCTCAAAAACTATTTATATCAATTATGATAAAATAAAAGATTTTGAATTTCATTTTAATCTTCCTTATTTATTTCTTTCTGTCATAGTTTATTTTCTCTTTTTTCTTTCTCTTAGTGTATTATGGAAATATTTATTAGGAGAAAAAAAGATATCTTTCAGGGAAATTTTTTATATCAACTCTGTTTCATGGATTAGTAAATATCTCCCTGGAAAAGTAGCTATCATACTCACGAAAGTACTCTCTCTGAGTGAGAAATGAATACCGAAAAGAACGAGCTTCATTTCTTGTATATATGAGCAAATTTTTCAGATTATTGCGTCATTTTTGATTTCATTTCCTTTTATTATCTATTATTTTTTATGAACACAAAATAGTAGTTATGTATTACTCTCATGAATATTTTTTCTCTGATTTATTGTTTCTATTCATCCTTTTGTTTTCAATAATGCGCTCAATATTCTTCTAAAAATACTGAAAAAAGAACCGGTAGAAAAAAAACAATTTTTATGAATTTTTGCTATTATAAAGTATATTTTTTGATATTCTCTTTCGATGATAGTGAAAGGACTTTCATTTGTGTTTTTAGTTTTTAGTATCACCAATGTTTGAATATGAGATATTCCATTTCTTATCTTTGCTTGGGTATTTGCAGGAGTAGTTGGAATTGTTTCTGTATTTGCTCCGAATGGACTCTGAGTAAGAGAATGAGTCCTTGCATTTTTACTCCAATTTATCCTTCCAGTAGAAATATCCATCATCATAAGTATCCTTTCAAGACTTTGGTCAACCATTTGTGATGGACTCATTTGACTGTATGTTGGGATAGAAAAATTAAAAATTAAAAAATTATAACCTAAAAAATATATGAAAAAAAATGAAATACTAAAAAATATTGAAGTTGAAAAACTCGTTTTTGGTTGAAAATGATTTGCAAGACTTAAATCTGATAATAAGGATATAGACGGAAAAGCTATTTTTATAAGTGGTGGAGTCATTCCTGGAAGTATAGTGAATTTAAGAGTTTTAAAATCTCGTAAAGATTTTATAGAAGCTCAAGCTCAAGAAACGATTAAAAAATCTCCTATTGAAAAAACTCATCCAAATAATATCTATGGGATGCAAGCTGGTTGTGGTTGGGTAAATATTCCATACGAAGAACAATTAAAAATAAAAGCTGGACAAATTGAAGAATCACTTTTTCATGTAAGAAAATTTCAGCCAGAATTACATATAAAACCAATCGTTGCTTCTCCTTTGGTAGATAATTATAGAAATAAAATTGAATTTAGTTTTGGAAAGTTTATTTCTGAAAAATGAGGGAAAAATGAGCATTTTAATGTTTGATTTCATAAACAGTGAGAATTTTCTAAAATAGAGGATTTTGATGGAACGATTCTCATCTCAGAACTAGCAAACAAAATTTATAAAGAAATAAAGGATTTTGCTGTATCTAGTTGATATCCGGTTTATGACCAATTCAATCAGGAATGATTTTTTAGACATATCGTTTTAAGACAAGCTTTTTTCACCAATCAAATCATGATTATTTTTTGAGTAAATCATACATTTCCTTGAGTAAAAAACTTAGATTTTTTAGAAATTTTCTTTCAAAATCTTGCAAAAAAATATTCTGAAATTGCGTCAATTTATCTCAGCCTGAATGATTCAAAAGCTGACACAGCTATTTGAGAATTAAAACTCATTTATGGAAAAGAATATATTGAAGAAAAACTCCTTTGACTTACTTTTAACATAAGTCCAAAAAGTTTTTTCCAAACAAATTCCTATGGAGCTGAAAAACTGTACTCAGAAGTTCTTTCGCAAGTTGATGAAAAAAGTTTAAAAGATGCTACTGTTTTAGATTTATACTGATGAACTGGAACGATAGGAATGGTTTTTGCTCCACACTCTAAAAAAGTAATTTCTGTAGAACTCGTAAAAGATGCCTCAGAAGATGGGAAAAGTAATGCTTTAAAAAATGGCATAAAAAATATGGATTTTGTAAATGCAAAAGTAGAAGATTTTTTGGAACAATACTTATGATGAAACTCTCAAAAACAAAAAGTTCAAGGAAGAGAAATTTTATCGAAATGAGCTTACAAAAATGTAAGTGATTGAGATAATAATTTATCTGACGAAGAAATTTGAAGTTTTTCAGAGTTTCAATGAGAAAAAGCTGAACTTTTAATAATCGACCCCCCAAGAGCCGGAATGCATCCAGATGCTCTTCCAAATATACTCAAATTTAAAACAAAAAATATTATTTATGTGAGTTGTAATCCCGCAACTTTATCAAGAGATCTGGCTTATATCTTACAAAATAGTGATTATAAAATAATGGAAGTGACTCCAGTTGATATGTTTCCACACACGAGTCATATCGAAACGATTGTAAAATTGGAAAGAGTTTAATTTTTAACCATAAACTTATGTTTGAATTTGTAAAAACTTTTATGGAAGACATAGCAAAACAAGCTCAAGAAAAACAAGAAAAGCTCAATAATTATTTAAGCTCTATAGATGATGAAATAGTAAAAAATTCATCTTTTCTACCATTAAAAAGAGGATGAACCAATATTAAAAGTCACGATTTGATTATTGATAATAATTGAAACTATTTATTTCAAGTAAAGTGATTTTTTCTGATATTATTTTTAATAATGTTTTCTGTTCCAATTATTATGACATTGATAATTATTGGAGGTGAATTGTATAATAGCAATTTTCAAATACATTCTGATATGGTTGGAGAATTTTTATGACCAATAATAATTTCCATTATTTCTCTCTTCCCAGCTGGAACACTTTTTTATTTTTTATACAGATCCTACCTATTTGATTTTCAAAGCTGATATTTTTATGATACCAGATATGCCAAAAAATTATTTGAGCTTATCCAAAATGAAAAATATAAAGATAAAATCATTTCCCTCAATGAAATTGAAGCCTTACAGGTAGTAAGTGAAAGAGTGCATGGGAAAAATACCAGTTATACGAGCTATGAACTCAATATGATTTTAAAAAATAGTTCGAGAGTAAATATCATTGACCACTGAAATCTTGAAGAAATAAGAAAAAATGCTTCTGAATTAGCAAATAAATTATGAGTAAAAGTTTATGATATAACAGAAATATATGTTGAAAACTTCTACTAGTTTTTTCATTTGGGAAGAAAATAATTTAACGCTCAATATTTTAGCAACTGCCTGAGCTAAACAAGATACTTTTTGAAAAGTAGTTTGAGATAAGCTAAAAATATCAGTTAAAAAAGCTGCTGAAAATTGAGAAGCAACAAAGTATATGCTCAAATTTATTGCAAAATCTTTTTGAATCTCAACAAAAGATGTTGAGCTTTTATACTGAGAAACTTCTCCAAATAAAGCCGTTAAAATAAAAAATCCTCAAATAATTCCTGAAAGTTTAAAAAACTGGATTGTGTAATTTTTCTTTACTTTTTCTTTTACATTTTTATAAACCAAGATATTATGCCCAAAACACATAGTATCTTTTAATTTTAATACCAAATATGACTTATTTTGAAACCCTAAAAAAATTATTATGAGACTTTAAACTTTTTGTTTGAAATTTTAAATTTTTCTACATTATTTTTGTTTGACTTTTAGCAACTTTACTGGCAAGTTTAGAACCTTTTTTTGCCGCAAAATGAATTTCTTATATAGAAGAATATTTCAAAACTTGAGTACTCGATAAAAATACTCTCTATATTTTTTTTGGAGTTTGGATTTGATTTATTCTTTTAAATGCTATTTTAAGATTCTATCATAGATTTAGTTTAGTTGACGTGAGTGCTTTAAAATATTATGTTGAAAAATCAATATATTATAAAGATAAAATTTTAAATATCACTCAATGAGTTTTCTTAGAAAAGAAATGAGGTACCTATTATAAAATAATTGATAGGTGAACCGATAGTATTTTTGCAACTATATTTATATTTTTCCTTGAAATATCGGTTTCGGTTATAAGTGTTATTTTTATTTCTATAGTTATTGCTTTTATAAATATAAAACTTACTCTCGCAACGTTAGCTGTCGTTCCTATTTTTATAGCAATGTGATATTACTTCAATGGAAAAACAAGAGCTGCCCAAGAAACTATTCATAAAAAATGGGAAAGTTTTTTTGGTATTTTATGAGACTATGTTACCAATTTGACGCTCGTAAAAACTCTTACTTTTGAAAAAAATGCTACCAAAGAACTCAATACACTCCAACTCGAAACTCTGGCTTTACAAATTCCACTATCAAGAAAATGGTGAATTGCTGATATCTACACCCATTTTATGATCAATATATCGAGACTTTTAGTATTGTTTACTGGAATACTTTTAATACAATCCTCTGAAATAACATTTGCGACTTTATTTTTATTTTTTAGTTATATCGGATATATTTATTTTCCTATTTCTTATATTTTTGGAAGTTTAAAAAATCTTCAAAAAAACCTTGAATCCATAAAAAAATTATACCAAGAATTCGATAATATTGCTCAAGATGAAGATATAGAATGAGCCTCAGATATCGAGAAAATCTCTTGAAAAATTGAATTTAAAAATGTAAATTTTTCATACAAAAATGAAGATGAAAATGAAGTTCTAAAAGATATAAATTTTAGCATAAATCCTTGAGAAAAAATAGCACTTGTTGGAAGTACTGGAAGCTGAAAATCAACTATCACTTCGCTGCTTTTAAGGTTTTGGGAAATAAAAAAAGGGCACATATATTTAGATGGAATGGATACGAAAAAAATTACCAAAAAATCTTTAAGAAAACATATTTGAATCGTTATGCAAGATAATAGTTTATTTAACACTACGATAAAAAATAATCTTTTATTTGCCAAAGCTGACGCAACTGAAAAAGAAATAATAGAGGCGCTGAAA
>JANJUN010000036.1 GCA_024710565.1 Candidatus Altimarinota bacterium
CAGAAGGAGGAGGTGTTATTATAAGCCCTTATTTAGAAGCATTTAAAAAAGATTTAGCGAAGAAAGGAGTTTTGTATTATAAAAAGAAAATGATTCCGAATTTAGAGGAAAACATGTATGCAAAAAAATGGATTTCAGTTTTTTGTTATAAAGAAACTTTTGAAAGTATAAAAGATGTTATTTTACAGGATAGCGAGTATTTTTATCTCGTATTTGACCATAATTGAGCTGGGAAAAATAGTATCAATATGCCTTTTTTAAATATACTTGATTATGAAAAAATACTCTCTATATGTGATGCTAATATAGTGAGATGAGAAAATAGTTTCATAGCTGCCATTTCATCTCAAAAACCTTTTTTGTGGGATATTTATAAAGAGCATAATGGCGCACATAAAGAAAAAATACAAGATTTTATTATTTTTTTGAAGCGTTTTTTTGAGGATAAAGAATATTTTGAGTGTTTTTTTGAGGATAAAGAATATTTTGAGTGTTTTCAAGATTTTAATCTATCGGAAGATAAAAAAAATGCGCTACAAAAATTATTTTTATATATGAAAGAAAAAACATTTTTTGATCTTTCGTCATATATCTATCAAAATGCTAACCTTTTAAAAAAAATAAAAAAATAAAGAGAATTTTTGATTTTTAGGAAAAAATGTGCTATACTGACGGTACTTATTTAATTTTTTAATAATATTATATTATGAATACAAAAAAAATACTCACTATAGTTGCTCTATCAGCTCTATATCTTCCAACTTTTGCTACGGGAGAATTAAATCTTGAATCTTTATTAACAGGAGCTGTACAACCAGAAGCAACACAATTAAACCTTGTTTCTACTTCAATCGTATGAGTAGATACTTTAGATGCTTCTACGTTAGTAGTAAAATTATGAAGCCAATTACCAGGAATTTCAGCTCAATCTGATGCTAAAATACTAGAAGATATTTCAGTATCTGCTTCTCAAAAAAATACAGATAACCTTAAAAAAATTGATATTACTCTTAATTCAGATCTTGTTTTAGGAACAAATTATAGTATTATTTCTGTTTCAGAATGATTAGATTCAAGTATTGATTTTACTTTTAATGCACCAATGGTAGAAATAAAAAATACTCTTGTTCCAAAAGATACAGGAATTGACCATATTATCATAAAAGATACTAAAAATATTGAAGTGTATTTAAATAAAGATGCAACACTTGAAACGTATGAATTTAAAGTTTTTAAAGAAATGAGTTCAAGTAATATGTTTCTTGATACTACGAATATAAATATACAATTATCTCAACCAATTCTTCCAAATACAGATTATATATTAATTTTGAATTTAAAAGATATTGAAAATAAAGATATTGAAGTAGAAAATTCATTATTTGACTTTGTGAGTGGAGAATTTGCTCCTCAAGTTGCACCAGAAGTACCAGTTGAAACAGCACTTCCTGTTGCAGTAGAAGTTCCTGTAGAGGATCCTATGACGAGTTCAGGACAACCAATTGAAAATGTAGCTATGGAAGTAACTCAAACACCAGATACAGGAGCTCAAACAAATGTATTATTGGCACTTACTTTTATTCTTACTTTAGCGGTATTTCTCGTGAAAAGAAAAAGTTTTAAAATGTAATTTTTTATGTATAATAAGTAGTAAGAATTACTCTTACTACTTTTATTTTTAACTTTCTATTATGCAATGAACTATTAAACCTGATTATGTTTTAAGAGACCAACTTTTACAAGTAATGGTTGATAATGAAGGAAGTGATATGTATATCACAGTTTGAACCTACCCGGCAATTAAAATATCAGGAGATATTGTAAAAATTGACGAAGGACTGAATATACTTACCTGGAAAGATACCATGGAATTTACACAATCTATTGTTACAGAAAAACAACACGATCATTTAGTAAAAACAAAAAATCTTGATTTCGCGTTTTCATTTTCAGGAAGGAGATTTAGAGTAAACGTTTCTTTTCAAATGTCGAATTATATGATAGTAATTAGACTTTTATGAAATAAAATTCCAACGGTAGATGACTTAGGTCTTCCAGCTATTTATAAAGACATTACCAAACTTGGACAGGGGCTTATTTTAGTAACTTGACCAACGGGAAGTTGAAAATCTACTACTTTAGCGGCAATGATAAACTTTATCAATCAAAATTATAATAAACATATTATTACTATTGAAGATCCAGTAGAGTATCTTCACCCACATGGAAAATCTATTGTAGAACAAAAAGAAATTGGAAAAGATATTCCAGATTATAAAACGGCACTTGCCGGAGCAATGAGACAAAATCCACAAGTAATATTGTTTTGAGAAATGAGAACAACAGAGGAAATTGAAATGGCTCTTACATTGGCTGAAACTGGGCATTTAGTATTTTCTACATTGCATACACGTTCTGCATATCAAACGATTTCAAGAATTATTGATAGTTTTGAATCATGACAACAAAATCAGATTAGATTACAATTAGCTGATAGTTTAGTAGCTGTTTTTTCACAAAGACTTTTAAAAGCGAGTGATGGAAGCGGAGTTAAAATGGTAAAAGAAATTCTTACACGTACTCCTGCAGTAACCAATCTTATCAGAGAAAATGATCTTCATCAAATCCCATCGGTTATGCAAATGGGGTCAAGAGATGGAATGCAAATTCTTGAAAAAGATATTATTGAACTCATCAATATGTGATATATATCAGAAGAAGAAGGTCTTAAATATGCAAATAATCCAAAAGTAGTAAAAGATTGACTCAATTAAAAAAAATCCTAGAAAATTTTCTAGGATTTTTTTGTTTACTCTTTGGGAATAACTGCCTCTATTGCGGCAAAAGTAGCTTCCTTTCATAAAGGAAGAACGATAGTTAAACTATCTCAAATTTCACCTTTAAAGTGTGTTACAGCTGCAGTAAGGAGATTGTAAGTCTTTCATTCTGCAACTACTTGAAATTTTCCATTTTCTTTTACGAGAAGTCCAACTTTTGTTTCTCTTTCGATCGGTTGAATTTGTTTGTAGAGCATTTTTCCGCTTCCATCGATAGTCAATTTTAATTTATCTCATTGTACGAGTTTTGATTTTGATGCATAATTTGAAGGAACAGGGTATCTATGCCCATCAGCACCAAGCATTTCTTCTCCAGTAAAAACTCATTCAATAATTTTACTATCATCAGTTTTATATTCACTTAATCCTGAAGTATCCAGAGAAAGTTCATTTAAATCAATATTATTTTCTTTTAAAATTTCGCTGAGAAGTTTTTTTGCGTTTCTAATAGATTTCTCAGCAGATTCTATAAAATCTTTAATAGCAATAATTTTCTTTTGTTCCATTTTTGTTTTTATATTAAAAAATATTTCGGTTGAATTATATAAGAAACGATTTTTTTTGTAAATGGAAAAACTATTTACAAAAGATAAAAATAATTTATAACCAATTTGTTATATCTTTTATGCTCTCATGAAAAAATAAAACGATATAGATTCAAAGAGCTAAAAATGGACCAAACGGCATTTTTGTATCGAGAGATACTTTTGACGGTTTTAATCATAAAACTTTTTTTACTTTATTTACGAATTTCTTTTGTTCGATGTAATAATTTCTGGTTTTTGTATAAAAAATAATCAGTATTCCTACGATACTTCCAGTAAAATAGGCTCACAATACCGCATGAAAACTTAGGTTAAATCATACCATCAATCCCATTAAAATAGCGATTCTTAAATCTCCGCCACCCATCCAAGTTCCTCCAGAAATAAGAATTTGAAGAAATAAAAACAAAAATACAAGATAACTTCATAAAAGAGCACTTCAAAGAGCATATTGTTCAAAATCTATGTACAAGAAATATTTCATATATATAAAAATACTTCCAATAAAAATTAAAATGAAAACATCATATATTTCCTTGAGTCACTTCATCATAATCAGATAAAAACTTCCTATCATACATATTCCAATACTTATGAGTGCTATATTTCCTCAAACTCCTCATTGACTTTGAAAAGATGGAAGAAATTCAATAATATGAAAATGAGGGAGAAGTGTTTGTAAACAAAGAGTAATAAAGGTGATAGAAATCAGAAGAAATAAAATACTATCGGGAATTTCTAGATAGAGAATGTCATAAAAAACGTATACAATAGTAAGAAATGAAAATAAAAGAAAAAATCATAATTTATAAAGCTCTACGATATTTCCATTTAAGAGGAGCGATATATCAATCAAAAAGTACCCAATAAACATAAATAAGAGTCCAGTTGAAATTTCTAAAATAGGATATATAAAACTGATTTTTTCTTTGCAATATCTACATTTTCCTTTTGTAGACAAAAAAGAAAAAATAGGGATAAGGTCGCGGGCTCAAAGTTTGTGTTTGCATTTTGGGCATTCACTTCTTCCAGAAATAATTCCAGATTTTTTATTTTTAATTCTATCTATAATAACTGAAGTAAAGCTTCAAAATAAGGTTCAAAAAATAAAAAGATACAAATAAATGAGTACGTCCATACATATATTTTAAGAAATATTTTTTATAATGTATAATGATTTTTATGAAAAGCAAGAAAAAAATAAAAACTTTTTAAAGTTTTTATTGTATAAGAGTTGGAAAGTTTTTTTTCAAAAATAAGTAAAATATTCCATACACGAGCGGTTTGATTTGAGAGGAATATATTTCCTGAAATTTTTTATGTCTTTCTTTGAGTTCCTCTTGGGAGATTTCAAGAAAATTATTTACATTTTCTTGAATTTCTCTTTGTTCTCCATCAATATATAAAAGCAGACCACATTTTTCTCCAAAATAGGATATAAGCCAATTATGATTGTATCTATTGGTAGGATCGTTGTTGATTACTGTTAACTTTCATGCATGCATTGGCTCGGCAATATTATGACTTCAGGAAACAAAAGATCCTTTAATTTTATCTGTATAATAGGCAGAGTTCAAATATCACATAGAGTTTATCAGTACACCATTTTTTGTTAATGTTGGCTTTTTTCATGGCTGTAAAGGCATTTTTGGCATTGATACTCAATATAAACTCTCAGGAATTTCAAAAGGAATATTAAAACTACTTCCTCAAATAAAAATATCTTTATCTATTTGTTCAAATAAAGCATTTAATTCATCAATTTTTTCTTGCACGGGAGGAGTTTTTATCAATTTTAATAAGCAAGTATTAAAAAGACCATTTCCCATTAAATCAATAAAATTCACACTATTACAATTAAATTGATTTTTTCAAAAATGAGTTCTTATTTCGACCATATCTCAAAAAACAATTTGAGTTCAAGCAAGGAGTGTCTTTAATTTTTCAAAAAAGTATCATTGTGCTACATCACCAGCCGCTAAATTTGGAAAAGTGAGGATATCAATTTTTCAAACTACTTTTTCTTGAAAATCTTCTCAGGAAAGAGCAATTTTTTTCAACACATATTCGATGATATCATCTCAAGGAGATATTTCATTTAAATCGATTAAATCGATTATTTCTTTTGAACACATAAAAAGGTTTTTATTATAGGTTCATTGTAAAAATAATGATCTAAAATCAGCTACGGATATTTGAGGATATTTTTCAAAAAATGCTTTTAGAGTTTCTTCTTGAACACAAAAACCTTTTTGAGTTTTTTCTAGTTTACTTAAGTCTTCAATAATGATTTCTTGGGAAGATTGTAAAATGGTATTTATTTGAGTATGTATATCTCATACTACATCTCATATATTTGATTTGTGTTGTGGTTTATTTCAAGACTCAATTCCTTTTTCTAGGATCATAAAATAAATATTAAATACTATATATAGATAATTTTATCACTTAATTCACAAGAATGCAAAGATTTTGATAAATTTAATGAAAAAAAATAAAAATCAACTTTTTTATTTACTTTTCTGTTAAAAACGTTATATTGAGAGCGATAACTATGTAGATATGAAATATAAAAAAACGATACTTTTTTTTCTTCTTTTTGTGATGGTGTATGTATTTTTTTTCTTTCAAGCAGAAAGAATACAGATGCTTTCTACATTCCCTTGAATAGAAGCAAATATTCAAGATGTAGTATGATATCAAAAAGAAAACTTTGATTTTGAAGAAATCAATATTTTATCAACTTCATGAGAAACTATCAATGGGTTGTATCTTTCATGAACCAAAAATGAAAGTGTGTTTTATTTTCATGGAAATGGCGGACCTTTACCATATTTTTATAGTGAAATAAAGTATATTCACAGCTTATGATACTCTGTTTTTGCCTATGATTATCCAGGATATGGGAAATCAACAGGAGTTCCAGAAATTGAGAAAGTATCAGAATTTTCAAAGGATTTTTTTGAATTTATCAAACGAGAAAAAAATATTCGTAATGAAGATCTTATTATTTGGTGATATAGTGTAGGAACTGCGGTTGCGAGTGACTTTGCTTCCAAAAATGATTTTTCAAAAATAGTGCTAGTTTCTCCATTTTCATCGAGATATGATATGGGAAAGAGGTGGTTTTTTAATATTCCACCACAAAAGTTATTTTTTATGGGAAATTCGTATGTTACTTCTGAAATAGTAAAAAATTTTTCCAAACCAGCGCTTATTCTTCATGGAAATAATGATTTTATTGTTCCATTTTCACAATGAAAACAAGTTTTTGAAAATTATGCAGGAGAAAAAATATTTATCGAAATAGATGGATTTTGACATAATTGAATTATTGATGAATATGGGGGAACATTAAAGGGGATTTTTTCAAAATTTCTCTCTTGAGAGAGTTTTGATTTTCAATACGTATTTTTAGATGACCAAAAGATAAAATTATTAGACCAAGAGAATCAGAAAGAAGAACAAGAGGTATTATTTTTCTCTCAAGATTTTGAGAATGACACATCCTTTACGAAGTATGTTTCCAGAGAAAAATCATTTGAAGTATTGAATTATGAACCACAAGATTTAGTTATGATTTCCTGAGAAAATATATCCGACACGAAAGGGGGACAAGTTCTCAGAGAAGAGGCAAAGATACAATTGGGTCTCCTCGCAAAAGAATTTTTTAGAGAATTTTGAGTTCCTTTGAAAATAATAAGCGCATACAGAAGCTATGCGTATCAATTAGGAATAAAATCAGGAGGATGTAATGATGTCTTTTGTGCGAAGGCTTGATATTCTGAACACCAAACAGGGTTAGCAGTAGATATATTTGAAGCAAGCAATCAAAACGATTTTTTAGAAAACCCTGATTTTAAAAAATATTTTACTTGGATGCAGGAACATGCCGATACATATGGATTTCATAATTCCTATCAGAAAGGAAAAGAAATTGATGGATACGAGATAGAACCATGGCATTGGAGATATCTTTGAGTTGATTTCGCACATTATTTGAAAGAAAAAAATATCACATTTTCTGAGTTTTATACTCATTATATTTTAAAAAAATAACCTATGGCAAAAAAAAATAGAATAGAAAATAGACAAAAATGACCGGTACAAAAAACGGGTTTTCATAGAAAGAAAAAAGTACAAAGGGGAAATTATGTCGTACAAGATGAATATTTTCAAAAAGCAAAAAAGGCTTGATATAGAGCAAGAAGTGTGTACAAACTTTTAGAAATTCAAGAGAGATTTGATTTAATTCAACCGGATTTTTCAGTTATTGATATTGGTGCCGCACCTGGAAGTTTTTTACAAGCTATCAGGGCAATAGTAAACAAAGATAATCTCATCATTTGAGTTGATTTAAAAGAAATACTTCCATTAAATTATCCAAATGTAAAAACTATCGTTTGTGATATATTTGATTACGAGAAATTAACCGGAGAGCTTGATAAAATATTACCAGAAAATCATATCTTTGATATTATTACTTCCGATATCGCACCAAATACGAGCGGAGTATTTGATGTGGATCAATATGCGTCGGTTGAACTCAATATCGCTATTTGTGAATTCAGTGATAGATTTTTGAAAAAATGAGGAAATATGATCTTAAAAGTTTTTAAATGAGAAGATTTTAATGATTTAGCCATGCAAGTAAAAAAAAGATTTACCGATATGAAAACCTATAAACCTCTTGCTTGTCGTGATAGTTCTCATGAAGAATATGTTATTTGTTTGGGAAAAAAATAAACTTGATTTTTATTTAAAAAGTACTAAAATTAAACCTTAAAAAAGTAATTTTTTCCTATGTCTAATATACCAAATTTACTAGATATTTCAAATGGGACGGTCTCAATAAATAGGGACTTTATTGCATTTAATGAGAAAAAAAATTGGTCTCCAGAAAGACAAGTAGAGGTATTTTGGCATATGGTTGAAAAAAATATTTATCATTCCCTTGAATTATCAGAAGAAAGAAAAAATAAAGCACTCCAAGCTTTTACAAATGCGTATGAATTAGTAAAGTATAAATTTCAAGATATTGAAAGAAATACAGGTTGAAGATACTTTGATCATTTAATCAGAGTGATGCAATATGTAATTTTAAATACAAAAGAACCATCTATAAAAAAAACACTCATTGCTATTTGTCATGATCTCATAGAAGATACGGATATTGATTTTTATACTCTGAAATCTATTTTTGGTACCTATATAGCTTTAGCAACGGTAATTATTAGTAAAGAACCAATATATGTATTTTTGAATGCAGAAGATGAAAAAGTATTAGAAAGAATTCAAGAAGTTTGAATATTAAATCTAAAATGAATCCCGAGTGATGAATTTCTTCAAAGAAAAAGCTATAATCCAGAAAGTATTACGACCGAAGAGTTAGATGCATTTCAGGAGTACAAGGCTTTAGAAGAAAAGTATAAAAATATGAGGGATGAAAATTATTTTTTGCATATACATCCTCAAAAATGAGAGGAATATAAATATAAAATAGATCCAAGAACTCCTTGTATGAATAAATTTTTTAGTCATGCCATTTCGCTTTTATCAGGAACACATACTCCTTTAAAAATATCATACCCTGAAATATCACAAATTATATTTGATGCTCTTGAGGTAAAATTTTGGGATAGAATTGATAATCTTAGAACTACTGAAATATATAATGAATGGAGTGAGAAAAATCTTAAAAAAGCTGAAAGAAAAATAAAAGAAACAATGAAATATTTTTTTCCGATATCTAAGGAATTTGATATGTTGAGAGGGACAGATTTTTATAATATTATGCGAAAGGAAGTTATAAAAATCCAAGAATATATCATACAAAAAAGAATTGAACTTACTCTTTAATAAGAATTATTATGATAGTTATTGGGATAGATCCAGGAACTACTACTATTTGATATGCGGTAGTTGAAAAAAAATGAAATGAAAAAATCCTTCTTGATTATTGAGTAATTCATACTACTCCTAAGATAGATTTAAAAGATAAAATTATGGAAATTTCTAATGATTTAGAATCGCTTATCAATAAATATATGCCAAAAAGGGTGGTGATTGAAAAACTTTTTTTTACTACCAATCTTAAAACAGGAATCGACGTAGCGCAAGTGAGGGGAGTTATACTATATAAATTTGCAAGTATTGGCGTAGAAATACTGGAATATACTCCTTTAGAACTCAAGTCAGCAATTTGTGGGAATGGAAAAGCCAATAAATTACAATTACAAAATGCGATAAAAATATTTTTTTCTTTAAACCAAATCCCAAAACCTGATGATGCGGCAGATGCTATATGATTAGCTTATATGTGAATCTTAAAAAAAATCTAAAAACATTTGACTAAGAAGAAGTTTTATATATAATCCCAGCACATTTTTCATATGCGAGGGTAACATAAAAGAGTGAGTGTACTAAGGCTTCAACCCTTGGGTGTGCCAGTTCAAACCTGGTCCCTCGCTCCA
>JANJUN010000059.1 GCA_024710565.1 Candidatus Altimarinota bacterium
TTTTCTTTTTATATGTCAGTTATGATTTCTTTATCAATGGAACTGATTATCCTTTGTATAAATGGATAAATATTGTTCTTTTATGATTTATGGGACTCCAATTTATATTTATGTGGATTTTAGGAGAATATATTGGAAGAATTTACAATGAAACGAGAGAAAGGCCTCTCTATATCATTTCAGAAAAAATTAATTTTGATAAATAAATATGAAAACAATATTAATGCTCAATTATGAGTATCCACCACTGTGATGATGAGCATGAGTTTGTACTCAGTATCAATCAGAATTATTGGCTAAACTTGGATATAAAATCATAGTGATAACGACATGGTTTGAGTGAGAAAAAGAATATGAACAAAAACAAAATCTTGAAATATTCAGACTCAAATCGTTTAGAAAATTCAAGCATAAATCTGGAATGCTTGAGAAACTTGATTGGATTTTTCAAACAAAGAAATTTTTAAAAATATTTCTGCTGGAAAATAAAGTAGATATTGTTTTTGGAAATTTTACTATTTTATGATGACAAATATGATATTTTTTGAAAAAAAAATATGGGATTCCTTATATCATCCTTTCTCATTGACATGATATTCCATGGTTTTTTAAAAAACAAATGTTTCTCTATCATATTATCACATATTTTTGGATAAAAAAAGTTTGTAATTATGCTGATAAAATAGTTTTGCTAACTAAAGATATGAAAAAAAATGCAGATAATTTTTTACCAAACGAGGTAGAAAAAAATATCATCATACCAAATGGATGCGAAATAAATATTTTTACTCCAAATAAAGATATACAATCAAAAAACTTTACTTTCATTTTTGTGGGAAGACTGGTTGAACAAAAAGACCCAATGACTTTTTTACAAGCCATAAAAATACTGAAAAATAATTATGATTTTAGTTTTACAGCACATGTATTGTGAGATGGCCCACTTAAAAATCAAATGGACGCATTTGTTTTGGAACATCATCTCCAAAAAGAAGTAGTTTTTCATGGTTGGGTTTCTAAATCTGAGATGCTTAACTACTATCAAAGTGCCAATTTGCAGGTTATTTCTTCTCTTGCAGAAGCTATGTCTATTGCAACGCTTGAGTCGCTTTCAACTGGGCAATACATACTTTCTACTCCAGTAAGTGGAAATGTTGATATGATTGAAAAAGATATGAATGGAGATTTTTTTGATTATGGAAATGCTAAAGAATTATCTGAAAAAATATATAATTATTATGAAAATAAATTTCAAAAATGATACTCAGTAGATGATAAATATTTAGAAAATTTTAGAAAAAAATATAGTTGGGAAGAAATAGTAAAAGTATATGATGATTTAATTGTTAACCTCACTTCAGATGAAGCAAAGTAATATTTTACATATTATAGATAATTTATGACTTGGATGAGCCCAAAGAGTAGTGAGTGGAATTTTTGAATGAAAACAAAATGATAAAAATATTTTTTTGTTTTCACTAAGAAAACTTGATATAAATATGAATATACATGATAAAAATATTTTTATACATAATTCTACTAATAAATTTTCTTTTCCCATACTCAAACTCATCAAGTTTATAAAACAAAATGATATTAATATTATTCATAGTCATCTTGCAAAATCTCAAATTATCGGAGGAATATTAAAAATGTTTTTCTTTCCAAATATAAAACTTATTTTTCATGAACATGGAGAAATATTTGAAGAAGGTAAAATATACCCGTTTATTATGAACTCTTTTAGAAATAGAGTGGATTTATATATTGCAGTTTCATTTGCTACCAAGAAAAAAATTCTTAATAAAACTTCTTTTGAAGAGAAAAAAATCGGGGTGTTATATAATTTTGTTGATGAAAAAAAATTTAGAAAAATACATGATTTTGATAGAGAAAAAGAGAGAAAAAACTATGGACTGAGAAATGATGATTTTGTTGTTTGATTTGCGAGTAGAATATATGAATGAAAATGATGGAAAGAATTTGTAAATTCAGCAAAGATAGTATCAAAAGAA
This sequence comes from Candidatus Altimarinota bacterium, assembly GCA_024710565.1. Classification (GTDB taxonomy): domain Bacteria; phylum Patescibacteriota; class Gracilibacteria; order BD1-5; family UBA6164; genus UBA7396. Next base: position 2,016 of record JANJUN010000059.1, read on the forward strand.
TATAATATAAATTTTTTACTAGCTGGAGATTGACAAGATAGAGAAAAGCTTTTACAAGATATACAATGATTTTCAAATATTCAATATATTTGATATTTAGATAATATGGTAAATTTTTATAATACTTTAGATTGTTTTGTATTCCCAAGTCATAGAGAATCATTATGAATTACTGGGATAGAAGCTAATGCTTGTGGTATACCAGTAATAGCTTCTGATATTGAGTGACTTAATGAAATTATGATTCATGGAAAAAATGCACTTCTTTTTGAAAAACAAAATAGTGAAGATTTATCAGAAAAAATTATGCAAATATATAATGATACGGATCTGAGAGAAAAACTCATAAAAAATGGAGTTCAAGAAATAAAAAAATATAGTTTAAGTACATATTTAGTTAATTTAGAAGCACTTTATGAAAAAATCAGATAATCCAAAAATCAGTATCATCATCATAAATTATAATGGTGAGAAATATCTCAGAAGAACTTTGAGTGCTTTTTTATCGCTTACATATAAAAAGAAAGAAATAATCATAGTAGATAATGGATCAACAGATGGAAGTAAAGAATATATAAAAACATTAAAAGATATAAAACTCATAGAAAGTCCAAAGCTCAGAGAAAAAAACTTTGCTTGTAATTTGTGAGTAAAAAATGCATCTGGAGAATACATACTTATGTGTGATAATGATTTGCTTATCACTCAAAATGATTTATTAGAAGAACTACTTGTCATGTATCAACAAAAAAAAGATGTGGGAATAATAGGACTTTCTTATATAGATGAGTGACAAGAAAAAAGTGATGGATATGGAGTATTTTTTTGAAAATTTTTTATTGCATCAAGAAAAAAAATATCATTTGAGCAGTGAAAAAAACTCCATAACTCTCTGATATGATTTCCTCATGGGGTATGATTTTTTATCAAAAAGAAGATTTGGCATGAGTTATGAGGATATGATGAACATTTGGCCTTTTGATGAGATGATAATGATATAGGGATACAATCATTTTTACAATGATATAAAAATTATATTTATTCTCTTTCTCTTCAAAAACATATTTGATTACAAGAAAGAATTGATACGAATAAATTTATGTTTAAATTTAAAAATCAAGTATATTCAGAACTTTATGTGATAGTGAAAAATTATAGACTATGAAATATGTTTCATACCTTGTTTTTATACTCTATATATCTTTTTTTAAAGTCTATCAAACAAAGTTTAGAAAGAAAAAGTATTTTGCCATTTATTGCATGGTTTGAGGGATATATTCTATTTTTTCAAAATCTTCCAATCGCTTTAGAAAAAAGAAGAAATATTCAAAAAAATAGGAAAATACAAAAAGATATATTTTTAGATGTTAAATAACAAAAAGTAAAAGAATTTCTTTTACTTTTTGTTATTTTTTAAATGGACAAACTTCTAATAATTTATCTAAATCAATTTGTATTTTATCATGATGATATCTATCTATAAAATCTATTATTTTCTCTATATTTGGAATTTCACTATAATCATATCATTGATATGGTTTTATTCCCACGGAAAGAAAATAATCTTCAAATTTTACTCCATCACCAGCAAGTTTTTTTGAAAATTTTACCCACATTGAGGAAATTTTATAGGTATGAGAGACAATAATTCCATGAAGTGAACTTGAAATAGTTCTTTTACATGAGTAAATATCGTCGATTACTTTTTCAATAGGATCAAGTAAATTTATTATTTTTACATTTTCAGGAAGTCATTGTTCAGATATTTTCTTGTAATCAACATAGTGCGGAATGATTCATAATTCATAAGTTTTTTGAGTCTTTGGGGTATAGAATTTACTTACGAGCAATCCAGGATCTCCATAAATTTCAGGGCAATCATATCATAAATTTAAAAGTCGCTCTCTTGTTTTTGGTCCTCTGACAGCACAGATTTTTTTAGGTTTCTTGATTTTTTCTCCTTTCCAGATGATTCCACTTCACCAAACAATAGCATGTTTATTGGAATTAGCAAAAATACTTCCTATGGTTAAAAAATATTCTTTCAAACAATATTTGTTGACTCTATTTGGAATTTTTCCAGAAATTTTTTCCACTAAATATGGTCATAAAATATCTCCAAAATTTTTGTTATTTTCACCATTCCACCGATAGATATTTATTTCTTCTGAGGGGGTGAAAAGTCATAGTTTTTTTAGCATAATCAAGACATTAATTATAATAAACATTTACAGGAGTTTGAGTTCAGTATTGAACTTTTTTAAAGTTTTTTTCTAAAAAATCAATTTGATTGTTATCAAAATAGTACCAATAATGTTTTGATTCTTCATTTAGGACCACACAAGCATTGGATGCTATTTTTTCTTTAAGAGTGTTTATATCAGTAAGAACAGGAATATTTTTATATATGGTAAAATAATTATCATTTTCATAATTATATTTTGCTTTTTGTTCTTTTTCTTCTATGTATAAATTGGTGGTATAATCAACTTTCACATCATAAAAATCAAAAATATAAGGATTGTGAATGAGTCAAATGATAGTTTTATTAACACAGTTGGTTTTTAAGAAATCAGCTATTTTTTCATACTCTAAATAATTAATTTCTCAAGGAAGGTATGGAGTTTTTAAAAAATGTGTTGGATAGCTCAGTCATACTATTGTTATCAATACTATGCTATAGAAAATATGATTTTTTTTGACGATGATGCTATATCCATAGACTGCAATTAATAAGTATATCGGAAGTAAATAAATAATTCATCTCACTAAATGAGTGTTTATATTTGAAAGTAGATGTGCTCAGAAAAGAGTGATAGATATAAGAATGATGATATCATAGGGGCATATTTTTTTTGTTTTTATAATTTGCCACACAGTATATCATCCTGCAAATATGCTTAAAAGTGTAAATACTAAATATTCTCCAAAAAATAAAGAGTAATATTTACTAACACTCATTGAGCCATGATATGCTTTATTTTCAATAATTGCAATAATAAGAGCATATATATTAAAAAGATAAAATCAAATCGGTATTAATAAAGCTAAGAGTAATAGTTTAATTTTTAAAGTTCTTGAAAAAAAATATCATAATATTCTTCATTTTATTTGTAGTTTTTGAAATTCAAATAAATATAAATAAGTACTTAAAAATATTCAAACGAGCAAGATTATATATCTATGCACATCTTTTTCTGAGAAAATATATATTATAAATCAAATACTATTTATAAGAAATAATGAGAATAAAATTTTTATATGAGCATTTTCTTTAATGTATTGAAAAATCTTAAAAAATATATAAATAATAAATAAAAGAGATGTTTCATATATTACATATGGGCGAATATAAATATGCTCAAACAGAATAAATGGATTAATAGTAAACAAAATAAGTGTAAGATATCTAAAAAAGTGTTTTTTAAAAACAAGTTGAGAGATTTTATATAAAAAGAAAAATGAAAGCATAGCAAAAAGTACCATTGCTAATTTTGCTACCAAAAGGGATTTTCAAAAAATAGCAAATACTATACCAATATATACAGATAAAAAAGCTCATCTAAAATATTCTCATTCATTATTAAATATTGAAAAATTACCATTCTGAAAAAAATCTATTCAAGAAAATAAGTGATTATATTCATCAATATAGTTTCCAGTATAAATGAATGAAAATCATATTCTACTTATAATAAATATTAGAAAAATTATAAATAAAATCCAATAGTTATTTTTATTGAATCATTCATATATTCATGTATTTTGGAGTTGTAATGAATCTTTTTTAGAGTAAAAAAAGATTCATAATAAAATCGATATGAATCAAGTAATATAGTATTGATTATGAATATACCAAGAAATAGAAATTTCAAAATTATAATAAATAATATTACTAATACATATTCAAATTAATCATATAAAAGAAAGAATTTTTAATATATTTCAAAATATATTATACTCTCTTTCTTTTTCATCAAACACTTCCTTTCCACTCGAAAAAATTCCTATTCCAACGAGTATAAAAATCAGTGTTTTATTTTGAAGGGCATTTCATAAAAAAAATGAAGAAAAATTTATTTCAAAATCTCCTAAAAATAGAAGTATCAAATATATACTACAGAAAGAAAAAAATAAAAATAAATTCTTACTCATTGACAAATTTTAATTATATTTATTAAATGATTATATAAAAACTTTTTTTATTGCAAATTTTTCTAAAATGAATATGGTTTCTCTAGAATTTTTAATTATATCTTTATGAAAAAAATATCTTTTTACTTCATCTTGATTCTTTGAGTTGCTTATGGAATATATTTGAGGTGATATGAATTAAGTACTGGATCATTTTGGATCGATGAATGATATAGTTCTTTGATCGCATATTTTATCACTCAAAATAATTTTTTACCAAAATTGGCAGGAGGAATGTATGAATTTTCTCAATATTTCTTTCATCTGTTTCAAGCATTTTCTTTTTCTTTTTTATGATTTTCTGATTTTTCTGCAAGACTTCCGAGCTTTTTTCTTTCGTTACTTTTTATGGTCTTATATTATATTTTTTCCCTCCACCTTACCAAAGAAAATAGATATAAAAATATTGTAGTTCTTTTTTTGATGTTTTTGTTTCTTTTTTCGACTTGGCAAATCATTTGGAGTAGGGAGGCAAGATTTTATGAAATGCTCGCTCTTTTTTATCTAATAGTAACTTTTTTTCTTTATAAGTATATTCAAACTAAAAGAGAAATATATGTGATGATATTTTTTATTTTTTTGCTTATAGGGCTAATATTTCATCATTTTTTCCTCGCTTTCATTCCTATTGCTCTTGTATTATTTTTATATGATTTTTTTTCTCATAAAAAAATGAGACCGCTACTTTTGCTCGTAGGGACATTATTTTTATACGGGGGAATACAAATATTTTTGAAAAAAATTTCTGGAGCGCAAGTTTCTATTTGAAGTGTTTTCCCAGAAATCAATTACGTGAAAGAATATGATTTTTTTACTTTTTTTACTTTTTATATTCAAGTACTCATAGAACAATTGGGAATAATATTTTATTTTTATTTGATGGGGATTTTATATTTTCTTTTTTCAAAAAAATGGCAAGAATTTTTGTTATTTTGATGAATTTTTTTTATCAATATCATCGCTATTTCATTTTGATACTTTGCTCACTCAAGGTATATTTTCCATCTTTTTTCTATCATAACACTTCTTTGAGGATACACTATAGCTATGATTTGACAATATAGTATCGAAAAAAATAAAAACATATATGGAAAAATATGAATTATTTTGTTTCTAGGAATAGTTTTTATATGAATTATACAAACCTTTCAATTTACATTTCTTCCACAAAGATTTTATTATATCGATGCCACTTCACCAAAACCAAATTTTAAAACAACATATGAGTACATCCAAAGGGCCTACCCAGAGGCAAAGATTATTTCCTGATTTCCACATATGTGTTTTTGGTATAATAGAGAAGATAGAGATAAATGTGTCTACGCACTTCCTATGAATCTCGTAGGAAACTCTGCTTTTAATAAAGATATTCTCGCAAGAGAAAACGAAAAATATACTGCTGTAAAATATATTTGAGATTTTTGAGAAATTGATACTGAAAAATATGTATTTATTTTTGATGATCTTACTCTTAAAAATACTTTAGAAAAAGACTTTATAAATCAGGTTATTTTTCAATGTCCTATGATATATAAGGATGTTTGAAATCATCAACCAGAAAATTTTATATGAGTATGGAAATGTCAATAATTTTTTGTACAGAAAAAAACTTGACTTTATTAAAAAAATATTTACTATCAAGTCTTACATAAAATAAATGTAATAAAAAACAAAAACAAAAATTATAAAAATGGACGTCTTTTTAAAGAGGGGCTTTAATGATTTTAATATTATTTAATAATTTTTGTTTTTATGAAAAATTACATTTCAAAATTTACAAAAAACGGATTATCACTATTTGGATGAGTAAGTTTTGTATTGGTATTAGCTTTATCACAAATATTATCTACTTGATGAGTGATATGAATTTCATGATATGGAAGTGGAAGTGATTATACCAATCCAGCAAATACTCTTTCTGGAAATATTACTCTTGGGACATGAGAAACTCTTACAGGAACAACAAAACTTACTCTTACACAACCAGTGGAAGTAAAAAATACTACGGTTTCTGTAATTATCCCTACTGGGACAATAATTACTCATTCTGCTGGAACTAGTTTTAATGCAACGCAAATTGCAACGAGCATATTACCAAGTCTTCCTCTTGATCTTGCTTCTAATGAACAAGATGTTGGAAAAATTCAATTTTGAATTTCTGGAATAAAATTAAATTTTTCAAAACCAGTAAAACTTCAAATCCCAGTTTCATCTACTGGAACTACCGTAAGAATAAAAGCAAAACATGCAGGAATAGATGGATATCAAACGTTTGCGCTTACTGATACTATGGCAGCGAATTGTTTTAATGGAATCGCTACTCCTTCTTCAAACATTGCTCCAATTGTAAATGGAATTGCAACTATTTATACTTGTTCTGCTTCAGAGTTCGTGGCTATAACTGATAAAGCAGTAGTTGTTCCACAAACTTCAAGATCTGGAGGTGGATGAGCTGTATTAACAAAAGATAATTGTTCTTCATGAGATTTTTCACCAAGTTATTATGATAAAACTTGTGGAAATGTACCTACTGTTATAACAGATGCAACATTAAAAGAAGTTACGAAAGAATTAAGTGATATGGTTATTTCTATGAAATGAACTGGTTCGATTTCAAATACAACAAAAAATGAACAAATCAGATTTAAATACATAGTAGAATCAAAAGTACAAACAGCAAAATATTTTGGTTTTGACATAAAATACATTTCTACTTATGACCTATCAAGAAACACTACAAAATTATCTATGGCGATAATTAATAATACGACTCTTTCTTTTTCAGATAAACAAAGATATGTTGCTATCGTAAATGAATTTCTCGTTGCGAGATATAACTATGAATTAGCACAAACAAAACATCAAATCTTAAGAAATAAGTATAACAAACAAACTATTTTACTTAATAATTTAGCAAAAAAATTATCAAAATAGTAAAAACCTCTGCTTTAGCAGAGGTTTTTTTAAATAAAAATTTGAATTTTTTAAATTTTCTCATATAATCCCTTAGCTTTAATCACGGTGTCATGGCAGAGTGGTTATGCAGGGGTCTGCAACACCCCGTATATGGGTTCAATTCCCATTGACACCTCCATTTTATTTATAGAATTGAAAAAATAGAGAAAAACTTCTATAAATAAGAAAAAAGAATGACACAATAATTTAAAAAGGACAAAATTTGTATCACAAATTTTGTCCTTTTTTGTTTCTAAGCAATATCATCTTTTTGTTGTACTTTATATATGGTAGGATTTACGACAATTCCATTAAAAAGAGCAATATTTTTATTTATATATTCATCAAGAGGAACGGGTTCTGTATTTCTTCCAAGATAGTATGGATCAAGAACAAATAACTCTGGGCTACCATTTTCATTTTTTCCTCAAAAAACTATAGCTCTATGCCCGTTATTTGTTTTAGGATAAATATCAAATACATTTCCAACGGATAGTTGTGAAAAAAGGTGTTCTTTGAGGGTATCTGGAGATTGAAATACTGGAGCACCGTTTTTTTGTAATTGACGAGTAAGTGCTTTTGCATTTCACTTTTGTATTTCTGCGCAGTCTACTCATAATCTTTCTAAATTTTTACGTGCCGTTAGCGAACACATAGTGGACCCCGTTTTGCTCACTTTGTATGGAGTAGATGAGATACTTTCAGGATTGAGTAGATGAGAAAATACGTTATCAGTTTCTGGTGATTTTTTTTCAGTTTCTTCTTCTTTTTTTTGTTCGGATATATCAACATAATCGCTCATTTCACACCTCAATTCATCAATTTCACTTTCTGTTTGAGTTTGTACAGTAAGTTCTCAAATAATTTTTTTGAGTTCTATTTGTTGAATTAAAAAATGATATAGTTCCATATTTTGTTGAGTACTTCCGGTATATTTTTCATTCTTTAAGAGTGAAAAAAAATCTTTTCTTGCTTTAAAATCTACACTTTTCCCAATATTTTGAAGATATTGACTCAGGTGAAAACCATACTTTTTTATATAACAATGAGAAAAAAGATGGAGGAGTTGTTTAGTATTATTGCGATCAAAATTTCCTCAAAAAAGAGACTGATAATACTCATCTACTGTTTTTTGAGGGGATATATTTTTTATGAGTTTTTCTAATTCAGTATAAATGATATCTTTTTTATTTTGAGAAGATTCGATAGTATTTTCTAGATCGGCATCAAATCAATGTTTTTCCATACAAAAATAATTATAAATAATTCTTTCTTTCATTGTAACATATTTTTTTATGAAAATCAAAAAAACGTACTTTTCCTATATATCAAAAGAAAAGTTATAGAAAATATAGTTTTTTTAAAATTTTTATTTGACTTTTAAAAAACGAGGTATATAATTGTTATACAATTTATTATTTAATAATATAGTTATGCTTACAGATAAACAACAAAATGTCTTGGACATTATTACGGATTTTATAGGAAGGTATGGAAAATCACCAACTATAGAAGAATTACAAAATTTAACTCATCAAAAATCTAAAAGATGAGTAGTACAGTACCTAGAAGCTTTAGAAAAAAAATGATTTATTACCAGAGGACATGGTTTTAGAAGTATTAGACTTGGGAATGGAATAGGGTTTCAAACGATGCTTCATATTCCTATTTTAGGGATTGCAAATGCTGGAAGACCTCTTGCTTATGCAGAACAATATGAATATGGAACGCTTCCACTTTCTAAAAATGTAGTAAAAGGAGAATCAAAAGATTATTTCTTAGTAAAAGTAGAAGGAACTTCTATGAATAATTTTAAAGTAAATGGAAAATACATTGAAAATGGAAGTTATGTACTCATAGATAAAAGAGAAAAAGTTATTAACACAAAAGATGCATTTTTATTTGTAGTTGATAATGCAGCTACATTAAAAATACCAAAAACAGAGGGAAAAAATCTCTATTTGATACCAAAATCAAGAGATGAATATCATAAACCAATCGTACTTTCTTCTTCAGAAGAGGTGATGGTAAATGGAAAGGCAATAGATGTATTTAATTTTGAAAAAATAGCTTCGTAAGAAGCTATTTTTTTATAATCAAGCGATATTGATATTTTCTAAAACAGAAGGGACGTATTGGGTAATTTCTTTTAATTTTCCTGTGGAAATTTGTCATTTTCCAGCTTCGGTTTTTAGAGCTTTTTTCAGTCATTTCCAATCTTTTACTCAGCGATATTTTCCAAGTATATCTTTCGTTTTTCCAGGCCCTAAGTTGTAAGAAGTGATAATAAGCTCTTTCTTAAAATTATCATCTCAAATATTTTGAAACAGACTTTCTAAATAGAGTAAATAGCTGATAGTCAGTTTAATTTGATTTAAAGGATGTAGGGATTTTGTTTTGTCAATTTTTCCATTTTTATCTTTTATAGTTCAGGTGATATAGAGTTCAGAACTTTGTGGGTTTGATTTTGTTTTTGATTGATTTATATTCACGATAGTTTCAACGGTATCACTTGTAATTTGTCCTAATCCCATTACTCATGTATACGAACGAGCACTTGGGTCAAATCTTGATTCTCTTGCAATAACACCATATAAAAAATTTTCATCAATCAAACTTCATTGACAATATGTTCAGATGAGTTTGGATACTTCGTTTCCGTAGGTTTTTCTTATCTTGAGTTCGTGCCTATATGCAATTTTATCTCATAAAAGAGGAGAATCTTTATCAAATATAGGTTGAAATGAAAGAGCTTGGCTTTCTTTTTTTGTTTTTTCAGGAGATACCTTTTCTCTAGAAAGTGGAGGTGGAGATGGAATATTTTTTTCAGGTTTTTTTGTAGGAGCACTTTCTGTACAAAAATCTTTTTCAAAAGAAATAGTCGTACTTCATCATTGTAAAAAACGAATATATACATAATTTTTCGTGAAATAAACTTTATCTCCGGGAGATATACGTATTCATTCGAGTCTTTCGGGAGGAATTGGTTTTTTTTGATATTCGTTAGCGTGTTTATAAATAATTTTCCAAATATTTTCTCATGGTTGTATTTCGTGTCATATATCGTGTTCGAGTTTTCATAATTCAAATTCTATGAGTAAATTCAGCGCATCTTTTTTACACTCAGCTATCTCGAGAGAAAAAATTTTTTTTGCCTTTTGTTTTTTTTCGTATTCTTGAACAAATTTATCTATTTCATCCATAGCAGAGGTTTTTAGTAATATTTTCTCCATTTTAACATAAAAAATTAAATTTTGCAAAAAACCAAAAAAATACTATAATTTACCATGATATTTTTTGAAGAAAAGAGGAAAGATAAAACATTGAAGATAGCTTTTGGAGATGGTCTTTGATCTTTTGTCTTTAGTCTTTTTTCTCAAATATCATTTATTTTTTTAATTTATTTTTATGATAGGATTATCAGATAAAAATGCGGTGCACATTACTCCTCTCAAAAAGGTGTACAATATTGGAGGAAAAAATATTACTTTTGAAACTGGAAAAATAGGACTTTTGGCTAATGGAAGCGTTACTATAAGTGATGATTTTGGAAATGTATTATTCGTTACGGCGGGGATCAAAGAAACCGGAGTAAATGAAAAAGCAGATTTTTTTCCTTTAGTAGTTGATTATCAAGAAAAATTTTATGCTACGGGAAAAATAGGATGAAATAGATTTATGAAAAGAGAAGGAAGACCTTCTGAAAGTTCAGTTCTTACTTCAAGATTGATTGATAGACCCATCAGACCAATGTTCCCAAAAGGATTTGTAAATGATGTGCAAATTATAGCAACCGCACTTTCAGCAACAAACGAAAGCGATTTATGATTTTTTGGTATTACTGGAGCCTCTTTAGCTCTTATGATGACTGGAGTTCCATTTGAAGGACCTGTTTCTGGAGTAAGGATTGTTTCTGGAAATGATGGGAACTTTATTTTTGATCCTTCTTTTGAACAAGAACAAGAAACAAGACTTAATTTACTCGTAGCTGGAACACTTGATGCTATCACTATGGTAGAATCAGCAGGAAAAGAAGTATCACAAACAGAAATGATGGAGGGATTAAAATATGCGTCAAATCTTATAAAAGACTTGTGTAATGCTCAAAATGATTTTATACAAGCCTACAAAAAACAATTTGGAGTTCCTGAAATTACAGCCGTTTATAATCTTCCAGATGAGAGTTTATTTGATAGAGTTTCAGAATTTTTAACCGATGAAAAACTTGAATCACTCTATGGTTTAGGGAAAAAAGATTTTCAAGCAGAACTTGATAGACTTGATTTAGAAACCAAAGAATTTTTAGGGGTAAATGAAGATAATGCTGATGAACTTGGTATTGATTTGAGCGCTATCGGAGAATTGGTGTATAAAAGAACCAAACAAGTAATGAGAAAAAATATTTTAGAAAATGAAAAAAGACTCGATTTAAGAAAACTTGATGAAGTGAGACCGATAAAATGTGAAACTGGACTTCTTCCAAGAGTGCATGGTTCTGCTTTATTCCAAAGAGGGATGACTCAAGCACTTTCTATTACGACTTTAGGATGACCAGAAGATATTCAAATCGTTGATGATATGTATGAAGAAACTACGAGAAGATATATTCATCATTATAACTTTCCTCCATTTTCAGTAGGGGAAGTAAGAATGCTCAGAGGTGTTGGAAGAAGAGAAATCGGACACGGAAAACTTGCTGAAAAAGCTTTAGAAGCAGTATTACCACCAGAAAATGAATTTCCATATATGATGAGAGTTGTTTCAGAAAC
>JANJUN010000074.1 GCA_024710565.1 Candidatus Altimarinota bacterium
GCAAGGTTATTACAAGTTGGAGTAACGACTACGGTCGGTTGACAAGTATTACTACACCCTCCAGCTCACCATCCAGTTCTGTTTGGATCATTAGGATCACATTGTTCTCCATTAGATATCACTCCATCTCAACACCAAGCAGGTCTATAATAAATACACTCCCTATGTGTAAGTACCGTTGAATTTGCTGGTCAACTCGTACCAATTCTTTCTTGATAATTTATATTATAAGTTGCTTTTAATGCATAATTATTTCTATTCGCTTGATTAGAAACTCTCGTCATACGAAGTCATTGCCCCGTAACTGTTTCTATAAATCTCGTTGAAGTTTGTGGTTGAAAAATATGATAATATCTTCCTGTTCCCCCTAAACTCCAAAGAAAAGAACTAGGTTCTTGCCAAGCTATACCACTTGGGTAATTCCAGTCTGTATATCCATATTGTAGATTTTGAAAGTCAACACTTCATCTATTATCTCTATACATGATAAATTGTCTATCTGTAGTATTATTTTGAAAAGTATCATAGAGTCTATACATTTGTCATGCATATAAATATCCTCCATCAAAACATTGATTACAACTATTAGAACTTGGCATAGTTGAACAACTCACTGATGTTCATAAATTTCAGTGAGAAAGTGAAACATTGAATGCAAAAAAAGACAATAATAAAATTATAAATCTTGATCAGAAATAGTGTCTTGTAGTATTCATCATGTGAGTGAATTAATATTAAATTGATAATGAAATTCCTTATCATTACTATCAAATTTAAAATATAACAATAATGAAAATATTGTCAATATTAAAATAGTAAATAATATAATTATTATTTTTTTCATAGATTATCTGTAATTAATAATTTAAATAAATCCATATAAAATGTATGAATATCTTCTATATCATTTCCTTCAAAAATCATTGGGCTTCCCATCGGATTTACTTCAAAATATATAATTTTATCATCATGTGTTTCTCAAAACTCTAAAGTTCCTGTTTCAAACATCATAGAAGAAATCATATTTTTTGATGCCTCTAAGACATGTCCAAAATTTTTCCAATCTTTTTTTTCTATAAATGACCACTTATAACTTGCAGTATCTTTGAATGTATCTGCTAAAAATAATTTTTCTGGATTTATTTGTAGCTGTTTTTGTTTGATAGAGTATATATTTATTTCATTATTTATCTTTATAAAATAAACTCTGTATTCATTCTTAAATTCATAATATTTCGTAATATATGGCCTATAAATAGATGAAAATTGTCCAGAAAGAGGTGTTTGAGATTTTATTACATTTTCATCCAAGGATTGATCTAACAAGTCCAACATGGTTAATCCATAACCACACTGATATCCATCTTGTTTTAAAACGAGTTTATTTCAAAAATTAATCCCAATCCACTCTAACAATAATCAATAATTTTTTTCCTGTATACCATAAGGAATTACTATATTATCTAAATATTGAAATCCACTTCTATATAACCCAATAATACCTGTAAATTTATTTCTTTCATTAAAAGTACTATCTATCGGTCTAAAGGTTGGTTTATTAATATATCCTCATTTCTTTTGACATAAAATATCAAGTATCTCATGAAAAGGGTGATTAAAATCACTTCTCAGAGTGAAAAAATAAGCATCTTCAATATCTATTTTAATAATCTTTTGATTTTCAATAATAAATAATTCATCATTTACTATAAATAATTCTGGTTTATAGAATAAATAAAAGTTTTCAATATCTATATTATTATCTCTTAGAAATTTCCTAAAAAGAAATACCTCTAAATTCGTACCAAACCGAAAGGATGAATTATCTTTGATTTTTTGATTTCATAGTTTAAAATGTTTTTCATAAATTTCATCATATGAAGATGCCTCTAAAAGATATAAAAAATCTTTCAATTCTTTATATCAATCAGAAGTCAATTCATCAACAAAATAATAAACTTTTTTACTCATACATTAAAAATATTATAAATCACTATCTCATATTCATGGAGTTACTTGAGGTGGAGTATTTGTGTTATTTAAATTAGTAGTTCCAGTTTCAGGAGCAACTGGATTTTGAATAACTCATGTATCTGGAATAACAGGAGTAGATGGTGTCGGATCTATTTCAGTTCCTGGGTTAGTTTTTACCGGTTCATTATCTGAGTTCTTATTTGGGTTGTTGTCATTCTTATCGGGTCTATTATCATTCTTGTCTGGTTTATTATCGTTCTTATCCGGATTATTATCATTCTTGTCTGGTTTATTATCATTCTTGTCTGGTTTATTATCATCTGGCTTTGGTTCTTCTCTTTTCTCTAATTTTCCTGCACCTGCTATACCGAGTTGGAGTGTATTATTTTCTTGAACAAAACTTGTGCTTGTTGCAGCAGATGAGATAACAAGAGGAATATTCTCTCCATCTTTAGAAACTTTTATATCCATTATAATAGCATCATTGACACACTGTGCATTTCTAGCAAAAAACACATCCATATCTATTTTTACTGT
>JANJUN010000084.1 GCA_024710565.1 Candidatus Altimarinota bacterium
TCAGACTTCTTTGTACAAAATATTTTCAATATTTTTTTGTTTTTCACTTTCTTTATACGACAAAATATAATTTTTAGGATATTTTTCAAAATCCGTACTATCAAGCTGAAAAAAGAAAAAAGGATTCGTTCCATTTCTCACGGCTTCCCTGAAATTTACCACTTTCAAAGTTTTTTCAAGTCCCGCTACAGAAAAAGTGATTTTATCTCAAAGTTTAAGTCATAATTGTCCAGCAAATTCCTTATCAACAGAAACTCACCCGAGAGATAATTTTTCTCAAGATAAGATTTTGTTATCTAAAACTTTCGTTGTTGAAGAAAATTCTCTTGAAAATTGTCTGGAAACATTTTCTACTCATAGATACTCCCCTAAACTTTTCCTGTTAATAGTCTTAATTTTCAGTGTGACGATTTCATATATTTCTTCTTTGGAAAAATATTTTTCTACCTGAGGTAAATCTTTTTGTTGCACATTGATAACAAAAGTATCGTTGGAATTTTGAGTAATATTATTTAAATAATTTAAAAAACTTCCAGAAAAAACATAAAATACAAATATTGAAATAAACGAAATAATTCCTGAAAATATGATGAGAAACGAAACATTTCAAGGTTTTATGGTTGAGCGAATCGCGTCAAAAAGATAGAAGTTTGATTTTTGTAAAAATTGAAAGTATTTATTTCCAAGCTGTAATATTTTTTCCACTCAAATATAAAAAATAATTATCAATACTATAAATCCAAAACTATATAAAAAACTATCTATTATAGTAATTTCTGAAATCAAATTCACTCACAAAAATCCAGAAAATATAAGCCCTAAATAGATACAATAGTCTTTTATAGAAAAATTTGAAAAATTTCCTTCGTCTTTAAGTAAACTCGAAATATCAGATTTCCATACTTTATACACTGGTGAAAAAACTCAAACCAGAAGCAACACAAGAGTAATAAAAAATCATTTATAGAGTGATTCAAACTTTGCAGAGAAAAAATCATACTGCAAAGAAAGTATTTTCATCACTCCTATATTGAGAATGTATGCGAAAAGAAAACTCGAAATAAATACTCAAAATAAAACTAAAAAATTATAATAAAATATTTTATTTTTTTTCAGTCAAAATATATTTAAGAGTCCTATCGTTGTTTTTATTTTCTTAAAAAAGGTTTCCAGTGATAAAATAACGATAAAAAATGTCAGAACAAAAACTACTAAATTAAAGAAATTGATAAAAACATAAAATCTATCGGTAATATTTCAAATATTGTCATTTCTATCGTTTAAACTTCTCACTCAAAAATCTTTTAAAATTGGATCATTTTTTAATATTTCTTTGTATTTCTCATCATACTTTCACTTAAAAAGTAGATAATAGGTATAATCCAGTCTTGAATTGGTTGAGTTCAGATTTTCGGGAAAATTTTCTATTGGTAAATAGAGTTTATTTTGACCTGCATAGATATTTATATCTCAAAGAGGAGATTTTTTTATTACGGCTTTTACTTCATATTTTTCTCATAATATCTCCAAAGTATTTCCATATTTATCCAAAGTATTTTGATTTACTATCAAGCTTCCACTTTGGTTTATAATATCATACTCAAACTGATTATAAAATGGATAATTTGGCGTATGATACACAAGTTCGACTAAACTTGGTTTTTTCTCGCTATCAAACAAAGTAGAATTGATTTCTATCGTTTTTGCAATATGAAAAGTATTTTCATAGCTTTCTCTGATTTTTTTTTCATCTCAATCATTTCTGTTTGATAAAACAATATCTCATCAAACGAGTGGTTTTATCTGGTCTTGTAAATAATCTTTTACTGACAACACGATATTATTTCCAAGAATATAGGAAAATAAACTCAAAAATACAGCCAGAAAAACAAATACAAAGTATTTTTCTCAGGTTTTTAGAGTGATTTTGGTTATTTTTGAGAACATGGTTTTCTATTTATATGATAAATTATCATTTTTTATCTATCATCATTGCTGAAATAATTCCTGACTCATAAATCGTCGGAAGTCCGCTTCCAGGATGCGTCCCTCCTCAAACAATATACATATTTTTTACATCTTCAAACTCGTTGTGTGGTCTAAAATACAGCATTTGCCCAAGATTGTGAGAAAGATTAAAAACAGCTCACAGATGTACACTATAATCTGTTTCCCAATCATTTGGAGTGATAATATGTTTTTGTTTGATATGTTCTTTTATATCAGTAATTCCAAATCTTTTTTCAAGAGTTGAAAATATTTTTTCAAGCATTTTTTCTTTTTTCTCTTCCCAGTTTATCTCTGAACGATTATTTGGAGTTGGAACTAAAATATATAAACTCGAATGTCACTCTGGAGCCAAAGTTTTATCAAGTATACTTGGGTTGTGAACATAAAAACTAAAATCATCCGATACATCTTGATAGTCAGAAATTTTTTCAACAAAATCTTTATAATCTTTGTTAAATACAATATTATGATGATTGAGATTTTCATACACAGTATCAAGGCCAAGATAAAAAAGTATCGTTGAGCAAGAAAATCATTTTTTATCTATTTTTTTATCGGTATATCTTTTTCTCTCACTATTCTCGAGTAAATGTCTCATAGAATATGAAAAATCTCCGTTTAAAATCAGTGCATCACAAAAATCTTTTTCACCATTTTCAAGTTCTACTCAGACAGCAACCCCATTTTCTACGATAATTTTTTTCACCGGAGTATTTAAGTGTATTTTTCCATTATATTCCTTAACTACTTTTGCCATTGCCTGAGAAATCTTATTGAGACCTCACTCAACATGATAAATTCACATTTTATGTTCTAAATACGATAAAATCGTAAAAGAAGCCGGACATCTCCGTGGAGACATTCCTAAATATTTTGATTGAAAAGTCATAGCAATTCTGAGATCTTCGTCAGAAAAATAAGTTTCTAATCTTCCGAGTAGACTTTTGAGTAAATCAAGTTTTGGAATCGTTTTTAAAAAACTTGGATGTAGTAAATCTGTAAATTTTCCGTATGGTTTTTGAAAACACGGCAAAAGAGCATCAAATTTTTCTCATTCTTTTTGTATGTATTTTTCATAAAGTTTTTTTGTTAGTGTGTATATTGAAATTTCATTGTAACAAAAAATATAAAAAATCAAAACGAATGTTTTGATAAATAATATTCTTTCATATACTCTTATTATATTAACCATAATTAAAATAAATATGTGGCCAGCTTTTTTAGTAGTATATTGATGATTTTTAGTATTTCCATTCTTAATATTTTTGCTTTATAAATATATTAAACAAAGAAATAAAGCTTGGAAAAATCATATA
>JANJUN010000078.1 GCA_024710565.1 Candidatus Altimarinota bacterium
GCGATGAATAAGAGCAATTTTAACGGATGGCCGACCCGCAGGGCGCCAATTCCACTCACTGACACCATAAATAAATATATTAAAAAAAACACTTCCTCCCAAAAGAAGTGTTTTTTCTTTCTGTGATGGAATTGAATGGAGGGTTTTTGCGATAGCAAAAATAAAATTGCGATGAATAAGAGCAATTTTAACGGATGGCCGACCCGCAGGGCGCCAATTCCACTCACTGACACCATAAATAAATATATTAAAAAAACACTTCCTCCTAAAAGAAGTGTTTTTTATTATATAATCTAATAATGAGAGAATTTTTCCCCTTTTCAAATTCATTCTTTGCATAAATGTGGATTTTCTTTTATTATGAGAAAAATTTGATAAATTTACTTTTATCATTATGCTACAAACTAATTATTTTTATTTTATGTTTCATATGTACAAAGTTACAAGAGAAGAGGCTGCAAATATACTCAATATTTCTACCAGAAGTATTGATAGATATATAAGAGCCTGAAAACTGAGATCTAAAAAAGAAGGGAAAATTGTCTACATTCATGAAGACGATATTAATAATTTCTTATGAGTTTGAAATAAAAAACAAGAAGTGATTATCTGAAATATCCCTCAAAAACAAGAAATTCATGTGGAGGAGAAAAGCTACACTCCTGCAAAAATTGATGAAAATTTTTGAGCTATTTTTGATAAACTCAGATTTGAAATAAAATTAAAAGATGAGGAGATTAAAGATCTCAGCATGAAAATAGGGAAAATGGAAGAAGTAGTAAAAAATTCCATCTCTATGCTAGAATTTAAAAAAAATCAATTCCTCTTAGAAGAATCTAAAAACTCTCTTCATTCTGAGTTAGAGAATGCTAAAAAAGAATTAGAAAATAAAAACACTACCCTCAGAGAAGAAAAAAAATTAAACTCCGTCCTTATAATAACAACGGTTATACTCTTTATAGTTTTAGTGGTTGTCTGGATGATAAAAATATAATTACGTATCGCGTTTAGAAAATAAAAATCTTGGATTTTTATTTTCTTTCTTATGTCCTCGTAGTTCAGTGGAAGAACAGTCCCCTCCTAAGGGACAGACACAAGTTCGATCCTTGTCGGGGATACCATGTATATGATTTTTTAAAATCGGTAAAACAAAATTTGAAAAAAAAGATTATTTCATATAATGTGGGTGGTCTATTTTTTTATTCAGATGCTTTTAAAAAATATCATCTAAGGTGAAAATAGTTTCCGATTTTATTTTATAATAATTTATCACATATGAGTGAAATTCAAAATAATAATTGAAATAATGCGGGACATGGTCCATATATTGTTATCATTGTATTACTTATAATTATAGCAATATTAGCTTTTTTTGTTGGAAAAGGCTATAATACCAACTCTGGAAATACTCCAAATGTTTCTACTACAAATAATACAGGAACTGTTGTTCCACCTGAAGATATCGTGGTTACGGTAATTGGTGATGTAAAATGTAGTGATTGTCAAACTCAAAGTATCATTGAGAGCTTGAAAAAAATACCTACTCTTACTTCTGCTCAATTTAAAGAAATAGATTTTTCTGATGCTGGAACAGAAGAGATTTTAAAAGCAAATAACGTAACAAAACTTCCTGCTTTTCTTTTTAATACAGATAATATAACTGATTTAAAACAATACATGACTCAAACTCCTTCTGGACTTTTTAGTCTTGATACTGGTTCAACTCATGACCCTTATGCAAAAAGAAGTGATAGATGATTTCTTATGTTAGAAGAATGAGTTCTTGAAAGCATAAAAAAAGATTCTCGTATTTACGGAAATGAAGATGCTGAAATACTTTGGGTAGAATACAGTGATATAAACTGTTGATACTGTGCAAAACTTCATAATGATGGAACTCATGACACTTTATTTAAATCATTTGGGGATAAACTTGCATTTGCATATCAATATTTCGCTATTTTTAATAAAGAAGCTCCGGTAATTCTTGAATGTATTGCAGATCAAAAAGGAACTGATGTATTATACTCAACTATCAAAAAGGCATACAAAGATAGTTTAAAAGATAAAGCTTGAATTTCTGGTGCCGTTGAAGGACTCAATAATGAAGAACTAACTGCATGTATCGATAGTGGAAAATATACTTCAAAAATAGATACTCATATGAAAATGTGATCTGAAACTTTTGGAGTAACTGGAACTCCTGGAAATATATTAATCAATGTAAAAACTGGTGAATACGCAAAACTTCCTTGAGCATACCCAGTAGGTGATTTTGAAAAAACAATTAACAATTTACTTTTAGCTGAATAAAAAATAAGCAAACCTCGGTTTGCTTATTTTTTTTGCGATACTCACAAAACTTGATTTAAAAAGTATGCTATTTTTTGTGTTTGCATTTGATTTCTCGTATCATTGATTCAAAAGGTTTTTTGTACGGTTTCTGCTCTCAAAAAAGTTGTATCAAACACTGGCCTATTATCCACTTTTATATCGATAATTGATTCTCTATCACCTTTTGTCCAAGTATCCTCTCAAGCATATAGTGCATCTGTATATCAAGCTTTTTTATATACTGATATCATGTGCGCAATGAGTTGTAATGATGAAACGAGGTCTTTTCCATTATATATTGGGACATCGAGTTTGACTCCATTTACTTTTGCAAAATAGACTCCATTTGGATCTTTTTCATAACTATACAATTTATCCTGATTATTAAAAGTATCTATTTTTGATTGGAGAGCATCTAAACGACTGTTAATTTGCTCAGTATGGCTTTCAACTTTTTCTGTGATATTATTCATAAAAATGGTGGTTATTAAATAATTTCTCCTATCTTAGCATACTTTTGGGATATTTGCAAAAAATCAAGTTCTTTAAGGTTTACAATTTTGAAAAAATAAGTATCTTATTTCCAAAAGACATTATCTAGTTAAGAGTAAAAAGTATGACATTTGTACATCTCCACAACCACACTCATTTTTCTATTTTAGAATGACTCCCAAAACCAAAAGATTATATTAAAAGAGCAAAATCTTTATGAATGCCTGCGGTTGCGATTACTGACACCAACAATATTCACTGATGCCATGAGCTTTATAAATACGCAAAAGAAGAAGGGATAAAAGCAATTTTATGAACGGAAATATACTTGCAATCGGTCCTTGATAAAAATATGTTTCATAAAACCGTTCTCTTAGCAAAAAATTATAATGGGTATAAAAATATCATTACTCTTGTTTCTATTGCCAATCTTGAGAGACCGGGAGCAAAGCCATATATTACTTGGGAAGAACTCAAAGAACATGCTCAAGATATTATCTGCCTTTCTTGACCAATATCATGAGAAATTTCATACTACATTCTCGCTTGAATCTCAGAAGAAAAAATTATAGCAAGAATTAGAGAGTATGAAGATGTTTTTCCAGAAGATTTTTATGTTGAACTCCTCTACCATGATGATATCCCCAAACAAAAACTCGTAACAGATACCCTTATAGAATTACATAAAAAATATAATTTTAAAGTAGTTGCTACCAATAATTGTTATTATATAGAGAAATCTGATAAACAAACACAAGATGTTATTATGGCGCTTGGAACTGGACATCAAATAGAAAATCCAGATCGTCATACTCTCATCAATGGAGATTATTCTTTTTTTGATGAAGAAGAGATGCAAATGCTTTTTTGATTTCTTCCTTCAGCACTTTCAAATACACTCGAAATTGCTGATAAGGTAAATATAAAAATAGAAACTGGATGAGTATTGATTCCAAAATATGAACTCCCGGAAGCAGATCAAAAAATATATGAAGAAGCTATGGAGTTAGAAAAAAATGAAAGTGGAATAAAAAAACTTACTTCTGATGAATGGTATCTGAGGTACCTTTCTTTTAAATGACTCAATTGGAGATATAATTATCATCTCTCTCAAACAGAAATATTTAATTTAGTCAAAAAAATAGATGTTCCTGGATTACAAAAAAAACTTACTGAAAGCTCTCCTGAAGAACTCAAAGCCCTTTCAATCACGTTTTATAGTGAAGAGAAAAAAGCATTTATTTCAAAACTAGACAAAGACTTAATAGACAAAATAGACAGACTCGAGTATGAGCTTGTAGTAGTGCACGAAATGGGTTTTGATGCTTACTTTCTCATCGTTGCGGACTATATCAATTGGGCGAGAAATAATGGTATTCCAGTAGGACCCGGAAGATGATCTGCGGCTGGAAGTCTGATGGCTTTTTTATCTTGAATTACAGATATTGATCCCCTTCCATATTTTTTACTTTTTGAAAGGTTTCTCAATCCTGCCAGAATTTCGATGCCAGATATAGACACAGACTTTGCTGATGATGGAAGAGATAGAGTAATCGAGTATTGTAGAAATAAATATGGGGCTGACCATGTGGCACAGATTTGTACTTTTGGTACCTTTGCTGCTCGTGCTGCGGTAAAAGATGTTGGAAGAGTGATGTGAGTAGATTTTGCTGAAATGAACGAACTTGCGAAATTGATACCAGAAAAACCAGGAACAAAACTCAAACAAGCCCTTGAAGAAAGTCTTGAATTTAAAATGGCGTATGAACAAAATCCAAAATATCAAAACATTATAGACAATGCCCTCAAAATAGAATGAAATGTGAGACAAATCTGAGTGCATGCTTGTGCGGTAATTATCGCACCAAACAAGATGACTGACTATACAGCTCTTGCGCATCCTCCAAAAGATTCAAATGCTATTATTACACAGTATTCTGCCTATCCGCTTGAGGATCTTGGTCTTTTAAAAATGGACTTTTTATGACTCAGAAACCTTACTATCATAAAAAGAGCATTAAAAATTATTAAAAATAATAAATGAGTGGATGTTGACATCTTAAATGTGCCAAGAGACGACCAAAAAGTATTTGAAATATTTGCTGCTGGAGATACTACGGGAGTATTTCAATTTGAATCTGATGGTATGAGAAAATATTTAATAGATTTGAAACCAAATAGTTTTGAAGACCTCATTGCGATGGTATCATTGTATCGTCCTTGACCACTCGCGTATATTCCTTCGTATGTTGAGAGAAAACATGGAAGAGAAGAAGTAAAATATATGGCCGATAATTTGATAGCCATACTCAAAAGTGCTTGATATAATGATAGTGAAATTGCTGAAGAAAAAAGGAAACTAGATGAAGATCTAGCTCCTATTTTAGACGTATCAAATGGAATCGCTGTCTACCAAGAACAATTGATGTTTATTGTACAAGTTATGGCAGGATTTTCTCTTGGAGAAGCAGATTTACTTAGAAGATGAATCGGAAAGAAAAAAATAGAAATTATTGAACAATTAAAGTGAGAATTTATTACGAGAGCTGGGCAATTTAAAAGCTATAAACCAGAAACTCCAAAATATATTTATGAAGAGATGATTCAACCGGCTGCAAATTACTCATTTAACAAATCGCACGCGGCTTGTTATGCCTTTATAGCGTACCAAACAGCTTATTTAAAAGCCTATTATAGAACTGAGTTTTTAACAGCACTCATGGTTAGTGATGAGGAAAGTATGGAAAGAATTGTTATGGAAGTTTGAGAATGTAATTCAAAAGGTATTCAAGTACTTCCTCCAAGTATCAACGACTCAATGAAACATTTTACCTACATCAATGATAGTACTATCAGATTTGGACTCAAAGCGATTAAATGAATTTGAGATGGACCAATCGAGGCTATTAAAAATGGAAGAAAAGATGCAAAGTATACCTCTTTAGAAGATTTTATCGCGAGAGCTGGAAAAGAAGTAATCAATAAAAAATCTCTTGAAGCACTCATACATTCAGGAAGTTTAGATGATTTTGGAGAAAGAGGACAACTCTATAAAAATATTGAAAATATTATCAAATTTTCTCGTGCGGGAGAAAAGAAAAAAGAAACAAATCAAATATGACTTTTTGATCATATTGAGGACTCCAATAAACTTATTTTGGACAAAGTATCATCTTATTCTTTTGAAGAATCTATCAATGGAGAAAAGGAAGTATTATGATTTAGTGTTTCTGGACATCCACTCGATGGATTGTCTCGTTATATCGAAAAAAGAAGTCAAAATGCGAAAATCATGAAAATGAGTTTTGAGGAAATTGAAAAACTTCCAGAAAAACAAAAATCAAGAACCACGATTATTCAAGCCGTAGGATACGTAAAAGATGTCAGAAAAATGATGACAAAATCAGGAGGAAATATGGTATTTTTATACTGCGAAAGTTTTGAGTATGATTTTGAGGTAACTATTTTTCCAAAAGATTATGAAACATTTAAAGATAAACTCGAAACAGGAAAAATAATCATTGTTTCTGGATGACTCAATATCAATGCCGAGTACAAAAGAAAAGCTATTTTAGCTCGTGATATCAAATCTCTTTCTCTCACACAAGTCAGAGAACAGGCACAATCTTTAGGTCTCTTTGACTGAAAAAAATACAACTCATTTACTAAAAATGATATCTTAAAAAACACCCCTGTTTCTGAAAAAGTTTCCAACTCAGACGAGGAACCTGGAGAAGAAAGAGAAAAAAATGATTTTGTAGAAATAACTGAAAATGCAACTCCTGCGTGTGCCGTATTTGAAAAAAATCCTGAAAAATATGTCATAAATATTCCTCCAACGGCAAAAAAAGAAGATTTATTAGAATTGAAAAAAATCATGATGGAGCTCTCCTCTTGAGATATAAAAATTTTTCTCAATCTCAAATGACAAGAAATTGATACAAAAATTTCTCTCTCAGGTTTAGAAGAAATTTATGAATTTGAGAGAACGTATTTTTTAAAATAAAAATATGAAATATGATATAACAAAAGAATATTATGAATTATTTCAAATATTTTCTCCTGATTTTCCAGAATTTTTACATGAATTTTTAGAAGCAAAAAGTTTGCAGAGATTAGCTCATATTGGACAAAATTGCGGAACGGAATATACAAAGTTTTTTGATTATAAATTTCCAGCCAATCGTTTGTGACACAGTATAGGAGTGGCGCTTATTATTTGGAATTTTACTCATGATAAAAAAGAGACTTTATCTGGGCTCTTTCATGATATTTCAAATAGTATTTTTTCTCATGTGTGAGATTATTTACTTTGAGATGTAGAAACCCAACAAGCGGCTGAACTCTATACGACAGATATTTTGAAAAGTGATGAAACTATTATGAAGCTTTTGAAAAAATATGGTATTTGAATTGATAGGGTAGATGATTATGCAAAATATACTATTGCTGATAATCCTTGACCACAACTTTCTTCTGATAGGCTTGAATATACTTTAGACGCAGGAATATATTTATGACATAAAACTCTTCGTGAAGTAAAGAGGATGTATAATGATATCATTATTGTAAAAAACGAAAAATGAGAAAAAGAGCTCGGGTTTCAAACAAAAAGCGTTGCACTAGAATTTGCAAGATTGTCTATTTTAAATGATTCGAGTTGTTTTTCAAGTTTTGAGAGTCATATATCAATGTCATTTCTTTCAGAAATTTTGAGAGTTTCTGTTCAGGAAAAAATAGTTTCATTTTCGCAGTTGTATAATATATGAGAAGCTGATTTTATTCAAAAAATATATACTTCAAAAAATCATAAATTGATACAAATGTGGGAATTTTTTATCAACCTAAAAGAATATACATTATGTGATAATGAACCACAAACTTCAAAATATTACGTCTATTCAAAAACAAAAAAGAGGTATATTGATCCTTTAGTACAAACTATTGATGGAGCAAAAAGGATTTCACAAATAGATGAAGATTTTAAGAAAAAAATTGATACTCATCTTCACAGTAAGGAAAAATGGATTGTGGTTGATTATGAAAGAAATAAGATGTAAAAAGTAGTAGAAATACTGATTTTACATCTCATTATCCTTTTCTATACTCAAACACAGATAAATCCTGGTCACTTTCTTTGTGTTTTTTTTCATATAATTGAGAATTTTCAAACGAAAAACAATATGAAAATAGCCTTGCATTTTTTTTAGATTCTGACTGAAATTTAGGAATAATTTTATTTTTTAAACTATCTGGAGTTCCAAACAAATAAAATACATCATACTTTCAAAAATCAAGATGTAACGCATTTCCATAGATGATATGTAGATTTTTTTGTCATGAAAAAAAAGACCTTATTTTTGAAACTATGTATAAAAAAGGAGAAAATTCTATTCCTACTATAGTATTATTGGGGTAATATTTTGCCATAAAAATACTCACTTTCGCTGTTCATGATCCTATTTCTAAAAATACCTCTCCTGTTTGTAACTGGATTATTTTTGCAATTCTTTGCAAATCTTTATTTCTGGTTGGAACAAATGGAGCAAGGGAAAAAAAAGAAAAAAATCAAACTATAAGTACAAGAAAAATAATACTTTCCATAATAATGATACTATAAATAATATTCTTAATATATGAGAATTTTCTTTTTTTCAAGAAAAAAGACCCAAAATAAGAGAAAAAACCTCGCTTTTTCTTTTGAAAAAATACAAAAATATGTTAGAATAATGACGAATAATTATTTTAACATATTTTTTATGCAAAATTATACAAAAATCCAAAAATTTCTTTCTTTTTTGCTCATCTTTTCGATACTCTTTTCTTTTAGTTTTCATATAACATTTTTTAGTTTTCTAGGAACTATTTTTGCATCAGACAACAAAAATTACAACGTAGTTTCTATTTTTGTACAAGAAGAAATTTATTCTTGAGTAAAAGCAAGTGTTGATAGATATGCAAGAAATATCCAATCGGTTTTAGAAAATACAAAAGCTATGATTATTCCGATCCCTGGAGATACTCATCCTTTCAATATTACCTCACTGAACGAAAAATTATATTTTGAATGATATGAAGGTCTTGATGGACTGAGTGGAAATTCAAAATTGATAGGAAGTATTTTTATTTGAGACCTCGCTCTTCCTGTGGTTGAAAATAAAGGAAGTTATGAAAAAACAGTATTTCCTTATGTTGATTTTGAAGAGAAACTCTATATTTATAATGAAATAAATCAAATTTTTCAAATCAATCCAAATTCTATAAAAACTCCAAAAGCTGAAATCTGGCATGGTTTTATTTCGCCAAATACAGGAAATAGAACTGAAGATATTGCTGAAATCAATGCATACTTTTCAAAAAATAATGATTTTTATTCCGGAAATGGTTTGTTCCAAAATAGTAAAAATATCATGAATGGAAATCTTGAAGAAGAACTCCTCTGAAGTTATGAGCCTCATGTATTTTATTATGACCAAATAAGAGAAACAAAAGCGGTAAAATACGTTGATTATAAAGCCTATGAATCGACCTTAGAAAATATGGAAGACCTTTCCTATAATAGATTTTCTGCTCAATTGGCTGAAAAATTAAAGAAAAATTATTTCTGAGCACAATCAGATTATATTTGAGATATTGGAAGTATTTTTTGAAGTGGTATAGATATGAGTAGTATGCTTTTATGACCGACTACTCAAAATATTCCTGATATACAAACCAGACATATTATCAACAAAACAACTAAAAAATTTATTGAAATATTCAATGAAAGTGCTCTATGAGAAATGAGAAAAAACGTGCATAATGCTGGAAAATACAATTCTTGATCAAATCAAGTAAACGTAGATCTCATACCTACATTGGTTACGAGCTTGGATACCCTTTCTCAAAAATCAGTGAAAAATGTAAATACCGATCTAGAGAAAATTATTGATTCTGTCGTAAAAAAAGGACTATCAAGAAATATTGCCATCCCATCAACTTTTGAAATGGGATCAGGAACTTATATCAATTTTCTCTATGGAATGCAGGGGGCAAATATAAAAAATGCCCAAGAATGTAGTTTTTATAGAGGTTCGACTTACAACTCAGGAAATCTCGTTGGAGCCAATAGAGCTTTTAATATCAATAATGTTGAACCTGATGTTGGTCTTTGTAGAAATGCTGACACCAGAGGATATTGGTGAGGAAATTCGCCTTTAAATCTTGATACAGAAAACTCTGTAAATGGTGAAATTTGGAAACTCAAATTCAGTGATCCAACCCTAGCAATAGTTCCTCTTTTTGATATTGTTGGTGGATTAAAAACAACTGATGTGAGCAAAAATCCTGATCCAAGAATGTGTTTTAATAACAATCTTCTTTTAACAAAAGTAGAGTGATCTGCTTGAGAATGAGGTTTTTGGGAAAATAGTTATAGTGTTCCTGTAAATGGAAACCCTGCTATCAATTGGAATTGTAGTACTACCAATAAAAAATTTCCTTATACCTACTCTTTTGATGAAACCTATAAAATGTTTCCTGTTTTTCCAAATCTTGCGTGTGAAGAAAATTATTTACTTCTCGATGGAAAGGTAGTAAAAACTCACATTGTTGCCTGTGGTGAATGATGATCAGGATGAGGAAATTCTGGAGAGTCTTGAACTCAAACTGGTTCTACTATCAACAATTATAACTTCCATAAAATTTCCTCTTGGATAGAACATAAAGCGCCAAACAATCAAGATGTATACAAACAAGCACAATATATGATTTCTCCAAATCTTCCAATAGACAAGGATAGATATATAGATTTTATTGCCGCTGATAATACCTATGGGAAAATCGAGTATCCCTATCTTTTTAGAGTTTCCTCTCCAGAGAGTTTTGATTTTGCTGCAACAAAAAGAGCTTTAAAACAATATCTAGATCAAAAATCACAAGAAATAAATGCTCTTATTCAAACTAAAGATCCTTTAAAACTAAGCGGAGAAGATTTAAAAATTTATCAACTTCTTACCACTGGTCCGTATCCACAAGCAAATATAGATTTATATGCTATTTTATCAGCAAAACCAAATAAAGAAGTAGAAATTTTAGGAGAGAAAAAAACGCTCAGTTATATAGATACCGTTACTTTCTCTATTTTATGGAATAATCTCACGAGTGTTTCAGCAAAATATGCTTTTATTTTTGAAAATTATTTATCCGATCAATTCTGAGGAAATGATTATAATTTCTATCTTCCAAAAAATAAAAAACAATATGAGATAGCATATTTATGAGCTCCTGGAGATCCTAGAAATATGTACATCAAATTAGACCCAGAAGAAAATGGAGAAAATCCTTATACCTCTATTATCGCAGCCAATCAAAATCTGGATAGTTATTTATTGAGTATCAAAGAAAACAACGATGAAACTCTTTTTAAATGTGCTCCTCCTGAATGAGTTCCTATATGGAAATGGATTCCTGCTATTATGTGTCGGTTGCAAGATATGCTCCCTCCTAAAATCAGTATTTGAGAATGAAATTGTTGACTTCCAGCTATGAATTTTTGAGATGATGGCGAAATAGAAGTATGTACCTCTTGCCAAACCTCTCAAACCTGATCTCAAATACCAGGAGATGATTTTAATAAAAATGGAATTCCTGATTTCCTAGAAAAAGAAGTAAAAAAAGCCGATTTAGAATTCTCTTCAAATTCTACAAAATACCCGTATAATAAAACAGGTTTTTTACAGGCGTCTCTCAAAAATCAATCTGGTGCACTCTTGAGTTATGATAGTTATTCAAATATTACATTTGAACTCGTAAAACTCGAAGCTCCACTGGACCAAGAAAAAGAATTTACCCAATCAAATAGGCAGACTCTTTTTGATAAAAATGTAACCAACCTCAGTACTCCCGAAGCAAAATCAAAAGCAGAATCATACATTTCTTTTGCTGATATACAAGTAAGACTCAATAGAGGAGCATTTAAATATAATTTTTCTACCAAAGCAAAAGATGCCGATGTAACACTCAGAGCTATTCTCGAGTTAAAAGCGTATAACTGATCTATTATTGAATCAAAAACTAAGGAAATAAAAATTGAAATCAGATGAGATCTTTTTTATACCTCTACCTATAAACTTTGAAAATTCGATGGAGAATTATCTTTAGATAGTTTTAGCGACTGAGTGGTTGTTTCTGAGAGTCCAAATATATACTTGATAGAGGAAAAAGATTTCTTCACTCTCAAATCAAATCTAAGTAATCTTGATAATCTTTCTCTTGCAAAAGAAAAAATGTTTTTATCTTTGGATTATAAAGACAAAAAAGGAAATTCTGTTGCTATTTCTTATCCATTATCAGTAAAGATTTTCAATCTCAAATGAGAACTAGCCGTAGATCCAATACTAATTACTACTCTTGATTCTCCAAAATCATTATGAAAATTTAAAGAAGCTTGAGTCTACCATATCGAAATAAAAGATAGTAAATGATTTATTATTAAAAAACAAATTTCTTTCCTCCCTGATACGGCCGTTAAAATAGAACCAAAATTATCTACCAACTTAATGGAAAAAGGGGGAGTTATTACTACGCATGTTTTTAGTATTTATGATCAATTTGAAAATCCAGCACAAGGAGAAATCTATACCGTAGAGGCTGAAATTAGTTGAGGGAGTGTCGTATTTGAAGATGGAAGTAAAAAACAAACCTTTCAACTCTATGATGGATATAAAGCATTCCGTCTGAAAACTACGCCACTCTCATGAAATGCAAATATCACATTTTCTCTCAAACAAGCAGAAAAAACTCTTGATAAAAAAACGCTTCCTTTACTTGTAGTTGATAAAATTGATTTTGATATCATCGTTCCTAATGAGTTACAAGTTGGAAATAAAAAATATAATTATACGCTTCAAGTAAAAAATATATCAGAAAAAAGTATGTTCAATTCAAGAGCTTATTTAATCAATAATTCTGATTCTATAAAAACGATTGATAATTACATAGAAATTAAAAACTCTCTTGGAACGGGAAGTTTTCAAACCAGAACCAAAGCCTGAGAAAAAATAAAACTCGAGTTTAAAATAGAGTGAATTAAAGATTCTGTTTATAAAGAAATCAACATCATTCCAGATGTAGGATTAAAAATATCTCTTACTCTCTCCAAATCAAAAATGGAGGCAAATCCTGCTTCAAATGCAACTCTTTACGCGGAAATAAAAGATAGATATAACAACGTTGTTTGGAATGATAATCAAACCGTATTAGATCTAGAAATTTTAAATAAATATTCTCAAGTTATTACTACCAATACGCCTACGAAACAAGTACAAAAATGAAAAGCTTCGTTCATCCTTTCTGGAACCAATATTCCTGGAAGTGCCTACTTTAAAGTAGGTTCTACTCCAAGTTTATGAGAAAATTCATTTACCATTGATGGACAAAGACCTTTTCCAAAAGAAACACTCGATAGTTTTTCTGGTATGAGAGAATCTGGAGTACTTACACCTTTAGGGAAATTATTCTTTACTGATTATGATACAAAAAACTATAGATTTAAATACTACGATAGTTCGATTTTACAAGCAAGTGAGGATTTTAGAAATCAAAATCCACTCATTCAAAATAAGCTTCTCGCACTTTTTGAGGAAAACAACACGATTACTATCAATGGGGTTGGAGAAAATGTTGGAAAAATAGAAACTTTTTATTTTTGGAATAAATCAAAAATAGATGGAAAAAAATACAATTCTATTTATACGACTCTTTTATGAAGTAATTATTGAGATCTAACGATTTCAGACAACTTAGCAAACTCTCTTATATTTGACGAAAACAACAAATCACTGTGAGTAACAACTCTTTTAAGTGATGTAAGTAAGCACCAAGAAATACTGAATTTACAACCAAATGGAAATCTAGCGTTTCAATCTGCATCAAGCGATATCGCCAGAGATATCAGCTCAAAAGTAAATACTTCTGAAAATGGTGGACTCGAAGTAGTTGTCTATAACAATACTCTTTGAGTACTCGTATCAAAAATATATTACCACCTTCGTAATCCAAAAATTCTTGATCGTTGTGCTTCTAGTAATATATCTGATTGTTTTGAAAAAGAGAAATCAACTGTTATACTTACTTCTTTATGAGCAGGATATACCTCAAAAGCAGATGAAAGAACCGGAGTAAAACTTACCGATAGTGAAAATCAAACTTTAGTAGAAATAAGCCCTAACGGAAGTATAAAAAAATCCCTTGATGTCACTTTTGAACTCTTAAAAGATGCTAAAAAATGACTCGTATTACATATTAAAAAAAGTCATCAAACAATAGGAGTTCTTGCACTCTCTTTTGGAAAAAGTAATGTAAAAATTATCAGAGATATGAGTCTTTTTGATGAAGTAAAAGATTCTCAATCAAGTGGTGGAATTATTATGTACTTAGAAGCCAGAGACTATTTTTATAAAACAAAATACCTTTGATCTTCTACCAAAGAAGATATTGGTTATGTTATTGCGTATAACGATCCTTTTGCCTCAAATAACTCTTGAGTAAATCAATTTGGAACCTTTTTCAACTTTTGATATGAAAAATTTTCCTCAAAAGATGGTTTAGGTTGGAAAGAAGATAATAAAATACTCCTTTCTTTTGCTGCTGGAAAAAATATCTGACAAGCGACCAAAGATTTTATGACATTTGGACTGATAAATATTGGGGATCCACTAGTAAGTCTCAAAGCCGTTCCTAAAAAACTCCCTGGAACTGAAAAAACCAGAAAATATGATGCCACTATTTGATACCTCATATCAAAAGATGAGGACAATCTTGAATATGATGTTTTTGACTACAATAATGATGGAAATGACGATGTTATCATACTCAAAAGATGAGGATATATTCAACTTCTAGAAGGAACAAATGTATTTTGAGATTATCTTGATAGAGGAAATCTCGTATATCTCGCTGATATTTCTACTAAATCACCTATCATTGCCTGAGATTTTTCTGGTGATGGTTTTAGTGATATCGTATTACTCAACAAAGATAGAAAAATTATATTTTTATCAAATACTCAAAAAGATTTTAGAAGAATAGAAACCAACATTTCTCTCAGAGGACTTATCAACCAAATAGTTGGATTTGATATGGATTTAGATGGGATAAAAGATCTCGTGATTTTGGATGATATGTGAGATCTATCTATCTTTTATGGAACGCCAAAAGAGTGAGTATTTACCAAAAAATGAGTTGATTCTGGATTATGAGTAATTTTAAGCGAAAAACCAAGGAAAGACCTCGGAGCCATTTATTATGATGGTCTCTACCAAATAGCTCGTGATAAATCAGAAGAAAATCTTATTGACTCTGAGGCGCTTCTCAAAAAATTAGAAGAAAATAAAAATAATCTTTCTTCTTCTCAAACCGGAAGTCAAAATGGAGTTAACGAAGCACTCGTAGACAAACTCATATTTACTCAAATGAATTATACTCCAGCTTCAGCGCGTTGAAAAAATGATGGTATCGTGAATGGAATGCCTGATTCTATTATGACGCCTGAAATGATGGCTGGAATACAAAATCAAGAAAAATCAGTCAATGATATTATAAAAACTTTCTCATGAACTTCTCAAACAAAATCTCCAGATTTATGAGATGGGGTTGCTTGAGTAGAATCTGGAATTCAAGACGCAAGAACCTGAGTACAAAACCTTTTTGATACATATCAAAATGATGAAAGTATCCAAATTTCAAGCACCTGAACACAGCTTTCAAATGACCTCACAACATTTTTAAAAAGTGAATATGGAGAATTCCAATGAATTGATATCCAAAAAACCTATTATGACCTCAATGATGCACCTCTGAGATGATGAGATAATGTGGAACTCGTTATCAACATAAAAAATAACTCAGCGAAACCTCTCAGAGATTTTGCCTACGTAGAAAAAATCTATAATATGTTTAGTATTTCTTCTACCTCAAAATACTCTCTGCAAATATGAGAAAAATCTATTGCACATGAAGATGTAAATCTACTGTCTTCTCCAAGTAGTGAATTTTCATTTTTACTCGATAGTTATTATGAAAATGATCAAAAGAAATATATTACGCTTCTTCCTGGAGAAACTCTACAATTAAAAATTACCCTGAGTACAAAATCATTTCAATATGGACATATAGATGTCTGATTCTTTGATGACCAAACAGAGCACTGAGATATCATCTTTAAAGATAAAAATGAAACTTGTGGACAAGAGGTATGACTCTATAAATCCATCGCAAAAAGAGACTATGAAAAAACTATCCATGCTCCTTCATGTGAAAATACTCTTCCAGAAGAAATTGAAGATAATGCCGTTGATACGGATGGAAATGGAATTCCTGATTATATTGACGCGCTTATAAATGGTACTGGTGCTGAAAATATAGAAAATCTCCAAAATTATGCAGAAGAACATTTAAATGATTTTAATAGTGATGTAGAATCTGGTGATGATGAGGACTTTATGAATTCTCTTGATAAAATAAATGGAAAGGTTGACGATATTTTAGCAGGAATTGATACTATTTTAGCTGGACTTTCATGTGGATTTTGAGGATGAGGTTGTATTTCTATGCCTCTCAATTGGGCACCTCTGGCTCCATGAAACGATCCAACACTTTTTGGGATGCCAATTTGAGATGGATTACGTGTTTGAGAGTGACTTCCTATTTTTTCTGCTATGAACTGGCAAAGAGTTGGAAAAGTCTGTGTTCCAATGGCATGGCCTCCTGCGATTTGATTGCCTGGATGTTTTTGAATGTGAGCAGGATGACGGCTTGGAACATTTTCTCCAACGAATTTTATCAGAGTGTTTGTTACCCCAACCCTTACCGGAGCAGTTGGAGTTGCAGTATGTTTTTGAGCTCCACCAATCGTAGCAGGATATTCAAATCCTCCTGGACTCCATCCTTTTGTACCTTGATGAAATTGTGTCGTTGCCGCGACTCCTGTATTTGGATGTAAAAATGATGGATCTGATGGTGAAATATATAACCTATGAAATCCTAATGATACTATTATAAATGGAAATTGTTCCTGAAATAATACCTCAACGACACCGTATCTTTGAGAAGTCGGTGGAGAATATGTAGACTATAAAAATACCGGAAGTAAATCTCCAAGTTTAGATATGGATCTCAAAGAAATTCTTTCTACCGTAGCAAGTTGACCATCACAAAGATGGAGCCTCCCAAATGATCCATTATTAAATATTTGAAACTCATCAAATCCAGATCTTTCTGTAGATATCGATTTTTGAGCACTTTCTGAATGAAATTTTGAAGATGTTCTTGATGTAAGAATGAAAAGAATTTCTCCATTTCCAGATTTTGTTATGGAGTGGGTAACCAGACAAATCGAAGAAATCGCCAATAAACTGACTGATTTTCCAACACTCTATATTATTCTCCCAGACTTTAATGGGGTTTTTGATAATGATTGGGGTGGATACTTTGATAAATTTCAATCGGTTTATAAAGCTTGAGAAGAAAAAGCAAAACAAGAACAAGCATCACTACAAAATGAAATTGCAAACAGTTCAGCTCAACTAGAAGGCGTTGATTGTGAAGAAAATACTACCGAATGTTTGTCTCGTGAACTAGAAATATCAAAATTGAAAGCTCAAAAAAATCTCTCATCCAATCAAACTGTTGGAGGAATTCAAGCAGTATATGAATTCTTATCGAGTATGCCAATGGTAAAAATTGAGCCTCAAAAAGTATATTTTAATATCCCTTGGCCTGGAGATAAAGCAAGTATTGATAAAGCTATTGCTGATTTTGAAGCAACTAAGCTACAACGGCAACAAGAAATTGAAAGAGCAAAATGAGAATGGAACATAGAAAACTATAATTGTGTGGCATCTTCAACCTCTCAAGAATGTAAAAATATGCTCAATATGCAAGGGCTTATCTCTTCTATTGATCAAAATATTTCCATTTTAAAATGATATAAAAATATTCCTGAAGATATCTATAAAATGCTCAAAATAAAAGATATCCGGATAGAACAAATTTTATGTAATATAGAAACTATTTCTAAAATTACCGGAGGACGGATTTGAGAAAATGGAAAAAGATTTAAAGCTTGGGTAGAACTCTATGTCCTCATAAAAGCTATTTTAAAATCTTGGCAACTGCTGGTAGATGTCTTTATAGATTATGACGCGGCTTGTCACCAATGTAAAAATGAAAGGTATGATTTATTATATTTCATATGGAAATTGGTAAGTATGGTTATACCAAAAATACCGGTAATTCAATTTCCAAAATGGCCTGATATTTATCTTGATTTACATAATATCAGAGTTTCTCTTGTTATTGGACTCCCTGAGTTTGAATTTAACCTCAGACCGATTGTTTTACCAACACTGCCAAACTTGTACCTCCCAAATAGTCCAAGTGCTCGTCTCAATCTCCCAAGACTTCCTTTATTACCAGAGTTTGATCTCCCAACACTCCCAAATCTTCCATCACTTCCAACTATTGAACTTCCAAACCTTCCACCTCCACCAAAATTACCAAAACTCCTCTCCGCAATAGAAGCATTTTTAAATATTTTAAAAATCATTACTAAGGTAATGTGTATTTTAAAAACATCTCCGTTTGTTCCAGAATGGAGAGCTTGAGATCAAATTGCATTTATTACAGAAAGAAGTGGTTATTTAGGAATTGATTTCCTTGATATGTCTCTCCCTCAATTTTCATTTCCATTTGTAGATGCCATCAAGGTTTCCACATTTGTAAATCTAGAATTTGAAGTAGAATTTTTAGTAGAAATGGCAAGACAAATGGCTCTTCCTATCAATGTCTTTGGAAATAATATTGCTAATATGCTCAATATATGACTCGAAGATGTCGATTTTAGAGGAACTACGCCTGAAGATATCAATGTTGATATAGAAAGAGATGGTAATGTAGAAACAAGTTTTCAAAACAATAAAAAAACTATTTCTCTCTTTGATCTTGCAGGAATTATTTCTGAAAATATTATCCATTTGTACGCAGGAATTGAAAAAAATTCAAAAATAGAACTTTCTAATACTGAATTTAAAAATGAAATCCTTAAACAACTTCCAAATATTGAAAATGAAAAAATCCTGTGAGTATGGAAAGATGCACTGAAATATTCTTTTAACAAAGAAGATAGTCTGATACAAGATTTGATTTTAAATAATCAATCAAAGTATCAAGAAGTACAATCTATTTTACAAGCAGAAAAAGAATCTAATATTGAGCTTTTAGGTACGATTGAACGTCAGGGAATAAAAAATTCTCAAGAAAATATACTCATACAAGCACCAAAGAATGAAAAATTTAGAGAATACAATCTCCAACTCAATTCTTACAACAAAAAATCTCTTGATGCACTGAATAATCTCTTTACAGAAGATAGTGAGGTAGCCCAAATCAAAAAAGATTCCCAAGAAATATTAACACAAGTACAAACAGGTATCGAAACATTTTCTCAAAAATTAAATGAATCAAAAACTATGTTTGAAAAAGTAGAAATATCTGGAAAAAATCTTATGGCGATGAATACTGGAATTCCAAGTCAACCAACGCTACCTCCAAGAAATGAAATGACTCCAAATACCCCTTGAACTCCACAAAGTGCACAATCATGTCAAATGAAATCAAATGGATACAGTTATATTTATAAATGAATCTATATCGTTGAGAAATTTTTAAATAAAAAAATAAGTTATTATCTTTTTGATTATCTCGATGAACTTTCTGGAAAAGAAATAATAAAAGAAAGAGATTTTGACGGAGATGACGATGAGGATATTATTTATATGATGGGAGATGAGATATATCTCAAACAAAATCATCTCAACAAAAAACAAAACAAAGATTTTTATTCTGGTTCTCCGATGATTCTTCCTACTTCAAAAAATAAATACTTACAATGAAATTTTATTTCTTGAGTAAATAATTTTGAGGAATCTGTAGGTGATAGCAATTTCATCAATGTATCTTTTGATGCAAAACAAAAACAGAATAATTACAGATTAGAATTTTATCCAATCGTAGATAAATTTGATGATAGGGATAATTCAGATGAAAACTATATTCCAAAAAATGTAAAAAAGTATATTATTGATGGATTTGCTGATATTGATAAACAAACCTGAGATATTGAAAAAACTTCTCAAGACTCGGTTACTATCAGAAAAAATCTTGCTTCTATACAGGCGGTTGGAAATATGGCATGAGTTCATTTGTATACTAAGGAACTGATTGATATTTCCAATGATATTAGCTCAAATACGCAAGTAACCATTAACGCAGGAACCAAAATATATTCATGAAAAGAAAGCGTAAAAATAAGATATTATTTTTATAAAGACAGGGCAAAAGAATTGAAAATGAAGGAAATAAAAATCAATTCATGATCAAATATAAGCTTTAAAGAAGATATTATCGTAGTATGATTGGTATGAGATGCTTATGTAGAAGGAAAAAACTTTGTAACTCTTAGCGGAAATAAAATTGCCGAATACATAAAGAAGCCTCTGCTTGTCTGAAGTATTCTCACCTATAAAGATCTCGAAATTCCAAGAAGAAATACTTATGTTACCCTTCAGTATTACGATAATACTCAAACGCTTCTCGATTTTGAGGAAACGGCATATTATGAATTATATAATTTATGAAATGCCGCAAACTCATATTCTATAAGATCTGAAATAAAAAATGATTATTATTACGCAAAGATAAGAACCTTTAAAAATAATCTGTTCTCAACATACTCTGCACAAACACTTCTTTCTCCTCAAAATGAATCCGATACTACGGCACCTGAGATTTCAAATATCTCTCACCTACGTATCCCGGTATATTCACAAAAAATATTTGATATATCGACATCATTATTTGAAAATAGTGGAAATTATAACATCAAAGAAATATCCATTGATTTTGATTTGGAAAGAGATAGTGATGGAGATGGAAATAAAATAAATGATAAAGACTTTATTTCTTGAAATAAAACAGGACAGATAAAGATTACCAAAGAAGGAACCAGAGTATTACTCCAAATAGGACCATTTAATGAACTCATAAACAAACCTATACGTCTCTCTGTAGTAGATGCTAACCATAACAAATGAGTAAAAAATATCAATTTTATTATCTACTCTCCGATCCCAAAAATTGAGCTCATTACTCAAAATAAAATATCCTGAAATCTGGATGAAGCTCTCACAAAGATACCAGTAAGTTTTTATAGGCTCAGAAATAATGAATTAACTCGTTTGATAGATAAGAATAAAAACAATAGTACCTATACTATTGAGTGATGAAAATTCTTATTTGATGTATGAAATAATATATCAAGTGGAGCAACCATTTCATATTCTTGAGAAACACTCTTCACTCTCAATGAGAATACAGGAAAAATACATATGTCTGATATTTCAAAAATCAGAAATAAACTCAGTATTTCTGTTAATAGCAATACCAATGAATATGTCTATCCAAATATTATTGTTTCAAAAGAAAATACGCCTCTCTTCTACCAATATTTGGTTACTCCAAATACACAAAAAGTACAACCAGTATCACATCTCAGTGAAGTCATAGAAGGCTCATATAAGTCAAAAGTTGGAGTATACTATATGCATCAAGCGTCAAATAATTTCTGATTTGTCAGTCTTCCTCTTTGACTCGCAAATAACTCTGGAGACCTCTATATATATGCTTCCAATGATACTAAAAAAACTCCTATTTTTACTCTTTTCAAAGAGGGAAGAATAAGTGTCGTTTGAGATTTATATTATCTAGAATATGGATCTTATGGAGAATACGTCACCTATAATTTAAAAAGAAAATGAATGGAAACTATTATAGGAAGAGTACTTATTATCCCTGAGGAAAATTACATCGTAAAATAAAAAAAGAGATTGATAAAAAATCTCTTTACAAAAAAAAAGCAACCAAATGGTTGCTTTTTTTTTGTTAATCTTTTGTTCTTCCAAATTTTTTTCTATCTGTTTCAGTTAAATATTTTTTTCTCAAACGAATATTTAATGGAGTAACTTCAACGTATTCATCAGGTCCGATATAATCAATCGCTTCTTCTAAAGTCATTCTTTTTGGAGTTACGAGTCTGAGTGCTTCATCCGTACCAGAAGCTCTCACGTTTGTTAATTGTTTATTTTTGGTTGCATTTACTACGAGTTCTCCTCATTTTAAATGTTCTCCAATAATCATACCTTCATAAATGGCAACAGCTGGATCAACAAAGAGAGGCCCTCTTTCTTGTAATTTCCATAATGAGTATGCCATAGTTGCTCCAGTTTCTCCTGAAACCATACTTCAAACTTCTCTTTTTTCAATCGGTCCTTTATAAGGAGCAAATTCTTCAAAAGCAGAAGTAAGAATTCATTCTCATTTTGTAATCGTTGTAAATTCTGATTTAAATCCGAGAAGTCCTCTGGTTGGAACTTTAAATTCCATAGAAACTTGACCATTTTCATCAATCATATTTATCATTTCTCATTTTCTTTTCCCAAGTTTTTCAATAACAGATCCTGAAGATTCTGAAGGAACAGAAACAGCAACTCTTTCAATCGGTTCCATTTTTATTCCATTTTCAACGTGCATAATTACTTCTGGCGCTCATACTTGTAATTCATACCCTTCTCTTCTCATTGTTTCAATAAGAACAGAGAGATGAAGTTCTCATCTTCCTGAAACGATATAGTTATCTCCAGAATCAAAATCTATTTTCAACCCTACGTTGGTTTCTAATTCTTTTTCAAGTCTATCTCTGATTTGTCTTCCTGTAACCATTTTTCCTTCTTTTCCACAAAATGGAGAGTTATTTACTAAAAATTCCATTTTTAAAGTTGGTTCGTCAATAGTAATAGCTGGAAGTGCTGGAACCTCTGCATTTTCTGCAATAGTTTCTCATACGAAAATATCCGCAATTCAAGCAATAGTAATAATATCTCCCGCAAGAGCTTCTTTTACTTTTACTTTATTGAGTCATTCATTGGTAAGTACTTCTGCAATTTTTCATTTTCTTTGCACTCCTGCATTGCTCGTAATAACCACATCTTGTCCAACTTTTACCTTTCATTCATAAATTCTTCCAATAGCAAGTCTTCCAAGGAAATTATCATAGGCAAGATTTGCTACTTGCATTCTAAATGGTTTTTGTGTTTCATTTGGTGCTTCTGGTACTTTTTCTAAAATCATTTCGTAAAGAGGAGTGATATCAGTTGATGTATCTTCTAAATTTCTTTTCGCAATTCCATCTCTGGCAATAGCATAACAAACAGGAAAATCAAGTTGTTCATCGTTCGCTCCAAGCGTAACAAAGAGATCAAATAATTGATCCACTACCCAATCTGGTCTTGCCGTTGGTTTATCAATTTTATTGATAATAACGAGTGGTTTTAATCCAAGTTGTAAAGATTTTTTGAGTACAAATTTTGTTTGTGGCATTGGTCCTTCATAAGCATCAACTACGAGACAAACAGAATCTACCATTCTCAGAACTCTCTCTACTTCTGAACCAAAATCAGCATGCCCTGGAGTATCCACCACATTGATTTTATTTCCTTTGTAAAATATAGAGGTATTTTTTGCATAAATAGTAATCCCTCTTTCTTTTTCTTGATCATTGGAGTCCATTACACAAGTATCTACTTTTTCGTTTTCTCTAAAAGTTCCAGATTGTTTGAGTAAAGCATCAACAAGGGTTGTTTTCCCGTGATCTACGTGCGCGATAATCGCGATATTTCTAAACGACATAAAAAATAATTAAAAATTAATATTGAATAATTGTAATGAAGCAAATCACATACTAAAATTATTGCGATAAAAAAAAGAAAAAGTATTTTTTGAAAATACTTTTTTTATTTTCGCCCATAGTATAAAAAAAAAATAAAAAAAGTAAAATAAAAATGCTTTTAGAAAAAATCTAAAAGCATTTTTATTTTTTAACTATGAAAGTTTGGGTCAAATCTGCTAACAAAAGGAAGTAAAGCAACCATTCTTGCTCTTTTAATTGCTATTGCTAGTTTTTTTTGATTTTTAAGTGATACTCCTGTATAATATCTTGGAGTAATTTTTCCAAATTTTGTTACATACTTCTTTAGAAGATCTATATCTTTGTAGTCAATTACAACACCTTCTAAAGGACATTTTGAATTTGCCATGGTAAGTTAATTATAAAAATAAAAATTAAAATTTATCGTCTTCTTCTATGATATCATCATCATGATCAACTTCATCTATTGATTCAAAATCTGATTTTTTATTAAGAAAGATAAGACTTGAGATTACGATTTCTGTTTTATATGATTTAGTTCCATCTTCTTTTTCAATCACTCTCGTTCTGAGTCTTCATTCTACGTATACCAATTTCCCCTTGGTTAAAAATTTTTCAGCTCTATCAGCTAAACTCCCCCAAGCCACACAATTATGAAACTCGCTTTCTGATTTATTTTCTCATTCAGAAGTTTTATAATATCTGTTCGTAGCAAGAGAAAATACAGCTACTTTTTTACTATTATCAGTATTTTTCACTAATGGGTCTCTAGTAACGTTTCCAATTAGTATAACTTTATTCACCGTTCTCATCTGAGTTGCATTTAAAAATTAAACATCTTGTCTTACAAACATATGTCTCCAAATATTGAGATCTAAGTTCATAAGTCTGGTAATTTCTGTAATACTTTTTCCATTCATTTCTAAAGTAAAAAGTACATAGAAACCTCTATCAGAAGAGTTAATTTTATAAGCGAGTTTTTTATCTCACCAAACATCTTCTTTTTCAATTTTTGCTCCTGAATTTGTTAAAGCAGCTTTTACATTTTCTAAAGAGGTATTTCTATCAGCTTCAGAAATGCTTGGATTAACAATAAGCATAAGTTCGTATTTTGCCATATATGTCCTATGGGTTAATATCTTTCATGAATCATGAAAGAAGGATATAAAATAAAGGTGCTTGTAAAAAGCTTGGAGTATTGTATGAAAAATATGGTTTTTGTCAAAAAATAATAGCGTCTTACTAAAAATACTTCTTCGCATTTGGTCTACGATGTGGGCATCCAGGCCAACAACAAGGTCTTTTTATTCACCTCAAAAGATCTCGACACAAACGAGCAATATGCTCATTTCTTGTTTCCTGTTTTTTTACTATAGTTACCCAACAAATCCATTCATTACGAGCTAACTCAGTAAGATTATTCCATTTTTCAAGTACTTCTGAACTAGAATTTAAAATACTTCTTAAATCGTCTGGTAATTCATGGAGTGGTTCATTTATAGTTTTTTGAGACATATAGAAAAAAAAGAAAAAAAATAAATTTGATTTTATTACATAAAATTATACTATTTCTAGTAAACAGTATTATAGTAGAAAATAAGTGAAATACAATACAAAAACATACTACCCATTAAAAAGTAACATGCAAGAACTCAACTTACAAGACATCCTTTC
This sequence comes from Candidatus Altimarinota bacterium, assembly GCA_024710565.1. Classification (GTDB taxonomy): domain Bacteria; phylum Patescibacteriota; class Gracilibacteria; order BD1-5; family UBA6164; genus UBA7396. The sequence goes on from JANJUN010000078.1 coordinate 25,301, forward strand.
AAAAACAACCGATTTAAAAGAAAAAAAAGTTGGTTATATTGCTATTATTGGAAGACCAAATGTGGGAAAATCCACCTTTATCAATTCTCTGATTTGAGAAAAAGTTTCTATCACTTCCAATATTCCTCAAACAACCAGAAAAAGAGTTTTGGCTATTTTTAATGATACTGAAAGTCAAATCATATTTTTTGATACTCCAGGAATTCACAAAAAT
>JANJUN010000014.1 GCA_024710565.1 Candidatus Altimarinota bacterium
AAAATCTAAAAACATTTGACTAAGAAGAAGTTTTATATATAATCCCAGCACATTTTTCATATGCGAGGGTAACATAAAAGAGTGAGTGTACTAAGGCTTCAACCCTTGGGTGTGCCAGTTCAAACCTGGTCCCTCGCTCCATAATGAAATAAATGAAGATTTGGCATCGGTTCTCAGCGAACTGATGCCTTTTTTTGTCGGTTCTAACCCGTTATAAACTCTCTTAATTTCTGGGAGATATTTTTGTATTGGTTGAAAAAAGAAATGGCTATCTAAATATAACAATCAGTCTAAAAGTTTAAAGTTCTCACCTAAATTAGTTAAAATAGATTTTTTAGTTTTTAAGTCTGAATTATTGAATCTATCCTTTACTAAAGTTATAAATTCAAATACATCTTCAACAATATCAATGGTAGCTTCTTTTTTAAAATCTAAGTCTCATAACCTTCATTTAAATATATTTATATTTCATTGTAACTCATCTTTTTTAGAGTTATAAACTTCATCCGTTATTTTTCAATCAATAAGTAAATCAAGTAATTTTTCTTGTTTCTTTTCATTATCTCTTAAGTTTTTTTCTAAACTTTCTCTAATCTTATTATTTACTTCAAGTTCTTCTTTATAATCTCTTTTTAATATCTCAATAGCAAAGTCTCTAAACTCTGGTATTATCTCTATATTTTCAAGTAATATATTTATTTGAGTTTCTAAAGTTTCAAGAGTAATTCTTTTTTGTCAGCACTTACATCATTTTTTTCTTTTAGAACAATGGTAATAAATATATGTTTTTTCTTCTCCAGTTGTTTTAATAGTTTTAGTTTTTTGAGTTCATACAATTGCACTTTGTCAAGCCCCCAAAAAACTGGACACGAATTATCTTCATTTGGATATTTCCAAAATATTACTTTAGTAGCTTTTTCTCATTTTTTAATAACTCCTCATAATTTAAATATCTGTTTAGGAGTAAGATATCTTTTATCTTTGAAATCATCAAAAAGAAGTAAGAGTTTATTTATTCATCTATACTCAGTTTGAGTTTCATAATTACAAGGAGTTCATCATATCCAAGGTTTTTGCCATGGTAGAGTTCACGATTCTATTTTATCTAGAATCTGGTCTACTATAATCTCATATGGTTTCATAAGTGTTATAATTTAAGAAATAAAAAACTTACTATTTTTTAGCAAGCTCAAAATACATCTGCAACATCTTGGTAGGATAGTGATGAATTTTTTGTATCATTCCTATATTTATCCATATCCCATCAGAGCTCAACTTGTTCTTCTTCACTCAGAGAGTTGAGAGTATTTATGTATAAACTTTTCATTGCTCACATAACTAATAAATTAAGAAATAAAAAAGAGTCCTTTATTTTGGACTCTATAAGTTTTATTGTTATTTAATATTAGTAAGGTTTGATTGGTAGTTTGTAGGCTTTATTCATATAATTTAAATTTTTTATCAATGTGAACTATTTCTAAATCATTTTTCAATTGAGTAAAATCAGAATCACAAGTTATTATTCATGAAATATTATTTTCTTTACATAGTAAAAAATGATTTAAATCGTTAGAATCTAATTTATTGTATATTTTAATATTCTTTAAAAAAATTGTATCATACTCATGGGGAGTATTTAAATTTGTAATAATTTTAATATCTAAATGTTTTACTCAAGTTACAATATTTTCAAATTCACTATAAACATAAATCTTATAATCTTCTTTATATTCTTCTTTTCTCCATGATTTTATATCATAATAATTAAATCATAATTTTGAATCGTTTTCAATCCTATATTTTTCTTTTTCAGACTTACCTAATTGTTTCCATTCATCTTCAGTAATTCACAATTCTTTGATTATTTTTAGATCAATAAAAGCTCTATATCATTGTTTTTCTATAGTATTAAAAAGTTCATTTATAGTTATATTTGATATATAACATTTTCAAGTCTTATACTGATATAAAAGTCAAAGTAGTTCTTGTGACTTTTCTGCAATTTTTTTATCTTTACTATAAGAGTCATAAAATGCATTGATAATAAAAGAAGTGTCTAAATAGACACTCTTATCTTCTGATGTAATAATTGTTTTATCCATAGATTATAAACTTATTTCTTTAATAGATTCTGTTCAAATTCTTTCAAATTCCTCTATAACTCTTTTATATGTTTCTTCATCCATTTTATTTGGAAAATTTATTCATTGAAATTTAATTCAACTTTTTAAAAGAGGTCTCAACATTGATCTAATAAAAGGAGATATCACAACTCTCATATCTGTAAAGTCCAATTTAATTTCTCATTGAATTGTTTGAACTAACTTATTTCATATATTTGTTCCTTTAGTTTCACTAACAGCTAAAGGACTACCTAAGAAATCATAAATTTTTATACTATTTTCCATATTATTATATTGAGAAAGTAAACGAAATATAAGTTCATTTAATTTCATGATTTAATTTTTTATTTTCTATCTTCAAAGAATCTGATTTAAGTATATCACATATATTAGTAAATTTCAAATCAATATATTCTATTCATGATGCTATATGCAAACATCAATTATTTTCAGATAAAAATTTTGATAACTCATATAATCATAATCATCATCTTGGTCACTTTGTAGAGAATCTTGTACTCACACATAGTATAATAAAAAAAACATTAAGTCAAATTTTATTTTTTATGTACTCTTTGAATCATGGTTCTATAAAATCATTTGAAACTCTATTAACTAAATCAATATATTGATTTTTATTTATATTGATTCATTCTCAATCATCATATATACTAATATCATATTTTGATATATTTGGATACTGTTGTCATGTAATGTAAATTTTATTTGTATGTCCGTGGTTTAAAGAGTTATTATGTAATTCTCATAAAAATTTTGCAATTATATTTGCTGTATTTGATGATATGTTAGTTCTATTAAAAAATTCTTCTATACGTTTTTCAAAAGTATCAATTTCAGGAACTTTACAAAATGGTATAATAACACTATCTTTTAATATATTATAGTTTATACTTTGATTATTTACAAAATCAACTAGTCAGCATTTTTCTATAAAATCAGAAAATTTTTCAAGTCAATAAATACTAAGTCTTTTACTTTTAGAATTTAATATATCAAGATGATATCATAATAGTACTAATATTTTTCAAGGAATAAATCAGGTATTAACTTTTACATTAATATCATATGAAGTATATATATCATATGCTGTTATATTATGAAAAGCATTATTTACATTATTTAATCATTTATAACACTCATCAACTCAACATCAATCAAGTGATATTTCAAGTAAAGACATTATTTATAAATTTAAAATATAATTTATTAAGTGTATTATAATAAAAAAAATATTAATTGAAATCAATTTTTAAATTTTTGTAATTTTTAAACTTTAACTATTTTTATATGTCACTCATAATTCATAATTTCAGTTCTTACTTCATTTACTAATTTGCTCCATAATGCAGAATTAAGAATATTTAAGGCTTTGAATAGTGGTTTTTCCACTATATAGAGCCTTTTTTGATTGTCTATTTTTAGTTCGACCAATATAAGACTGAGTAGGTATGTCTTTTTTTTGTCATCATAACTTTTCCAGTTATCAATGCTACAAAACAGAAGTTCGACCATTTTATTAAAATCAATAAGAATTTGTTCATTTTTTTGAGATAATTTTGATATTTCAATTTTAAATCACTCAATTTCTTGAGTTAAATCATTTTTAATTTTAATAAATTCTTCTCATGATATTTCATTCGAAGCTCTCATTCTTAATAATCAATTTAATATATTTTCTTTCTCTGACGATTTTCTTTTTAAAATAGAAATCATTTGAGTATTTTGTTCAAATTCTCAATTATATTCTTCATATAAAGCTTCTTTTATATCTTTTTTGAATACTTCAGGTATTCTATAGTTTTGAATATTTTCATCAAAATATTTAATAATTTCACTTTGATTATACCAAAGCTTTCATTGTCTTGAGTGAAGATGAAAATAAGTGTATTGTTTTTTAAGTAAAAAAGTACAAAGAGGAGTTTGAGTTTCGTAATGAAATACTTTTCATTTCAAATAACTGAGTTCTTTGTCGTTCACATATTTTACTCATCTTGTTATTTGTTGTACTTTATCAAATAGCTCTTTTGTAATAATTGGAGTGTGCTTTCATTTGTAAATTTCTCATTTTTCAAACATTTCTCAATTGTATGTGATCCATCAATAATAGAACGTATTTTTTAAAATATCTTCTATTTGTTTTGTGGCCACTTTTCCACCTTTATTTTTTACTGCTTTACTTCTGAGTCATGCTTGATATGTAATTTCTCTGATTGCATTTACTGAAAATCATTCTGTTCTCAATTCAAAAATTTTTTTAATGTATGGAGCTCTTTCGATATCAAGATCAATATCTCCTGTAATCTTATTATTGAGATATCAAATAGGAGCTTGTGAATAATATCATCCATCTTGCATTTTTTTCTTGAAACCATCACGAACTCATTTTTTAATTTTCAAAATATATTCATTTGCAAATCAACTTTCAACTGAAAATAAAAGTCAGCTATCTTCAATAGTAAAGATCCTAGTAGACGTTATAATCCTCAAAATCTTTCATTTTTGGAGTAATTCTTGGGTCCAAGCACTATCACGAGGATTTCTGGATAATCTATCAAAATACATGCAAATAATGCTATCAGCGCCCCCACCTTCAATTTGATTCATGAGTTTTTTAAATCATTCTTTTCAAACATCTTTGGCACTTTCGGACACAACAATAGTATCTACAACATCAATATTATTACTCGTTGCATAGTTTTCACACCACTCTAATTGAGTTCAGAGTGATTGTTGTTGTTTAGTTGAATCATCAGTTGATTTACGGCAGTAAATTATTGTTTTCATTACTGTTTTTTTAGATAAATAGAGTCATTATTCTTAAATATATAATTATCATGAGTTGCTATATAAGAGTTATTCATATATTTAACAGTATGACACTCATTTTCAGGTTTACTAATTTTCTCAAGTATACAAATTTCATACTGCTCATATCCATTTAATATACTTGATGAATTTGTGATATTAAAGGTATTGTTAATACAAATAAAGTTATAAAAAACTAATAATATCAGTATACTTTTTCTAAAATAATCATCTTCTTTTTTATTAGTTTCTAGATCTACAATCCAAACAATTATACAAGAAAAAAATGTAATAAATATAGCTTTCCATATATATTCATTATTAACTAAAAAAATTACTAATATAACAAAAACCCATATAAAAATTATTGAAATTATTTTATCTTTAATACTTTTTATGAAATAATGAATAAATAATGGAGCTCCAACTATTATCATTAATGTAAATATTATAAAATTTGTTGTAATAATATTTGTAAAATCAAATAAATATATAGGTAATTCATTTTTGTATACAATTATTAACATTTCTACAATTATTGATGATATTTGTATTACAGTAAAAAGAATAGTTCATATTTCAATATAGTTTTTATTATTTTTAGTCATATTATTTATTTAAGATTATAGTAAAATCCATGAATAAACACTATTTTTCATCGAAAGATAATTTATATTTCTTCATAAATCATAATTTTTTTTTACAAATCATACGATTTTTTCAAATATTTCTTTCATAAAATTTTAGTTAAGAACTTTCCAATTATCTCCATTTCTACTCAGAATATTTTTTCCAAAACACAAAGATCTCATTCATATTTTTCAAATTCCTCCAAGAGTTCTTTTTCTGGAAGTAAATTTTCTATTGCATACTCATCAGCTTTTTTCTCATCATAATTTTTAAAAAATTTTCACAATAAGTAAGATCTATTTTGATGGCCATAGAAATAATGCCCAGTTTCATGAGCAATAGCAAACCTTATTTTATAAAGGTTCATATTTTTATTGATTCCTATATTTTTAATATAAAGAAAACCTAAAACGTTTTTTAGGTTTAAGTAAGAAATATGTATTTTCTCTTGTCTAATATAGGACTTTAGTCTTGTTGGGAGAGTTTCATGAGCATTCATATAGTGTTTTTATCAAATAACCATCAAATAAGAAATTGGCTTAAATATGAGTAAAAAAAAGGTGCGACTGTGTAAAAAGTAAAAATTATCAAATAACTATCAAATAATATTAAGTTGCCCAAAATGGAATATATTTTGCATGCTTTCTTGTATTACTATTTGGATCAAAAGGTTTAATTTTTCAAGATTCCTTAGCTAATTTTATAAATCTTGAAGCAGTAGCTGAGTTTTGTTTTTCTATTCAGAATCTATCACATACAGACTCATTCGTCATTGCTTCACCTTCTACAACATAATCAAGTACACAATGCCAATATATTGCTTGAATTTTTTCATCATTAGTAAGCTTAGATAAAGGATTAACCCTATATAGTGTGATACGTGTAAAATCAGCATCTTGTTCCATTTTTGGATTTGGTAATTTTGTTTTAGAAATGCTTTGTAAAGCTCTATCAACACCACTTCATCTTCTTTCACAAATATTTGCTCTTCTCATAAAATCAGCAATAAGCTCATTTCTTGATTTTGGAGGATGATCAATAAATCTATCAATTTCAATTAATGGAACTCAAGGATTTGATATTTCTATTCTATCATCATAAATTTCAATTAATACTTCAGTTCAAGATATCCTAAGATCTTGATGTATAATTGCATTTGCTATAAACTCTCTTAAAGCAACTTTTGGATAAGTAACTTCAGTTGTTCTTTGTCATTCAATTGTTTCAATTTTTGGTATTTGAGTAATAACGTAATTCAGAAGTCCTTGAAAAGCTATAGCATATCATTTCACTCATTTAATGTCGTTAATAGCATGTAATTTATTTTTTCAGCGATATGTAATAACTCGAGGAGATTTATATTTTAATCAAAAAACATCTAAATCAGCAGCAAATAATAAAGCACATGCATTTGTAATATCATATAATCCATCTCTGTGAACTATCAATTCATCTTGTGTAAGTTTTTCTAAAGCATGTTCTTTTGATACTGGGTCATATCACATAATTTGACAATATCATTCCCAATCGATTAATTCATATAAATTATCAACTGTTACACGAGTCATGGCAATTTCTCTATCAAAAGATGACATAAGAATTGATTCCCATAGTTTAGATTCAAGATGAGGGTGAGAAGATATTGGCTTAGTATAAGACTCATTTCTAATATAAACAGACTTGTTGAATATCGTAGGCTTTCATTGAGCACATCATATTCTTACTATAACGAGATTATATCAATCATAATTTAATTCATGGAAATCAAAATCTCAAAAACCTCATAACATTCTCATAAGCCGAGGCTTTAAGTCTTCAGCTCATTTTCATTTCTCTTTGTTAGGATTAAAAGTTGTTCAAGTAGGAATATATCTTTCTGGATCAATACCATATATTATATATCAGTCAGTTTTTCTTAGCATTGATAGAGAATTTGAAATAGCTGATATATTTTGTCATAATTCTTCATATCAATGATAGTTTTGTTTAAATTCAATCCATTGATTTTCTGGATTTCCAATACAGTGCTTAACTATAGTTAGTAGTTGTTCTTGAGTTATATTATCCATATTATTTATTCGCTTTAAATTTTATAAAATTCAAAATCTCTTCTCTATCATGATCGGATAATTCTTTCCCAAATTCTTTTTTAAACATTACTTTAAGTAATTCTTCATTATCAAAATTAATATTTTCAAGAGTATTTATTTTTCAATCTGGTATTATGTTTAAATTTCAATGTTTATATTCAAATTCTTCAATATCAGCTTCTTTAAAAATATTATTTAATTCTTTTTCGCTAATAAATATGGTTTCAGCTATTCTCTTGAAGAATTTATCACTTACTGAATTATGTCAATTTAATGCTCTACTTAATGCTGGGTGAGACGTTCCCATTTTATCAGCAATGGATGTTAGGGTAATTCATTTTTTTTCTATAATATTCTTTAATTTTTCTCAAACATATGAGCTTCTAATAAGCTCAGGTTTAATTTTATAACTCATATAAATATTATTTAGTAATAAAATCTTTTAATTTATTTTCCACCTCTTCTAATTCTAGTTTTACTCATGTTAAGTTTTTTAATTCTGATTGATTTTTTTTTACAATTACAGGACTGAATAAAACTTTTTCTAAATTTTTAGTACTAAAAGCTTTTGTTTTTTGGTATAATTCTTCAATAGCTCATTTGACGAAACTTTCTTTATGAAAATATTTTAATCATTCAATAAGTTTAGTATTAGATGATTCTAATAATAGATCTATCTCTAGAACTAAATCATATTCCACTTTTTTACCAAAATTTAAGTAGTATAATCTCCATTTTTTTAAGTTAGTTAAAACAACGAATTTAATTCATTCATTACCAGCATAGCTTGTAGCTTGAAAAATATGATTGCTATTTAAATCAATTGTTATTGCTTTGACTTCAATTAAAAAAGCAAGTTTATTATCAATTTTAACTCAATAATCACAAAATTGTCATCTTATTCTATATTCAGTAGTTACATCAAAAAATTTATCATATCATAAAAGTTCACCTAAAATATCATTGATTATATTTGATGTATCACTCTCATTTAATCATTTTTCTTTAGCTACCTCAATAATTTTTTTATATTTTCATAGAGCTTTTAGGGCAGATTCCTTTGATTTTTTACTTAATTCAAAATTTTTCATATTTATAAAATTATTTAATTATTATGATAATATTTTCATACTTTTGTCAAGTATAATTAAAAAAATAAATTTGCAATATGATAATATTTTGATAATGTTAGTATATTAATACTTATTTTTTAATTTTTTCATTATGGCAAAATGTGTAAAATGTGAAAAACCTATTTTATTAATAAAAGCTCAAGATATAGCTATTCAGTGAGGTAGACAATTTAATTGAATTGCATATTGCTGTCCTCTTTGTGATACTGTTTTGTCTGTTATGATTGACCAAATAGCGCTTAAGATAGATACTGTTAATGATACAATAAAATGATTAAAAGGATTTTAATTTTCCAATAACATATTGAATATCTGAATAGTTTTCTTTAATAATTTTATAAAAAGAATTTATATATTTAGTTAGACCATTAGACAGTCAGTAGCTCCAATAGAAATTTGATAAAAATAGGCTTATTTAAGCCTATTTTTAGTTCTTATGGTTTTTGCAATTTTAAAACATATAGTTACACTATTACTATTATACTTTATTTTAATATTTTCACTATGGCAGAGGTCTTTTGAAATCATAATAAATATATCAATGGAATTGATGTCAAAGGGGATAAAATTTCTGATGGATATAATGAAATTCAGATAAAAGAGAAAGCAAAAGAATATATTTTACAAAGAGTTCAAGAATGAATACCACAAGAAGAATATAAAAAATTATTACTAGATATAAAAAAACTTCTTGAAAGACAAGATATAGAAAGACTTAATTTACAAGAAAAATTTGTAAAACAAAGAGAAATAACTATTTGAGAAACTTGAATAAATATTGAAAATGAAAAAAAATTAGAGATAGTTCAAAATATGATTTATAGTGAATTAAAAATAGATTGAAACCTTGAAAATAACACAAATACTAAAAAATTTATAAAATGAGTTGTCAATTGACTTATTTTGAATAATATAGAATTAGTTGAAGAATTAATATCAAAATGAGTAGATGAGTTAGTATCAATGCTAAAAAATCTTTTCAATCTAGAAGTAATAAAAGAAATAATAAAAGATTTATCTTCATCATTTTGAGATATATTAAAAACATTTCAAAAACCTTATGAATAATCAAGAATTAATAGAATTTGATAAAGAAACTCAAAGATTAAAAGATGAAATAGCTCAGCATTTATCTAAATTTCAAGATTTAGATTTATTATTTGAAAATGCTAGATGAGTTATAAAAAAATATTTTGATGAACAAGATGAATATAAAGATATTGACTTATTTATACAATATTTAAAGGAAGAAGTAAAAAATTATATAAATTCTTTTTGAAAATCAAGAAAAGAGAAAAAAAATAATAAGAGATAGATTAATATTTATAGAAGAAACTTATAGTGAACTCATATATTTTTGAGAGTTTAATCCAGTACAAGCAAGAATAGAAAGATTAGCAAATCAAACTGAAGAAGAAAAAGAAATAGATAAACAAAGAGGATATTTTTGATGAATTATTTGAAAAATTATTGGGAAATAAAAAATGTAAAAAAACTCAACGATATATCGTTGAGTTTTTTTAGTACAGTTCACAAGAGTTTGCGAAAATATAATATCCAGAATTACACGTTTGCACATAACAGGTTCCCCAATAATTTCAAAGCCAAGTTTGTCTTCCTAGTCCATTGGTAATACTACAAGTTTTTGTATTTGAAACACAGTATCCATTTTCTAAGTGTTCATTTGATGAACAAGATTCATAACTATTTCTTATACAAGAACCTCCAGAGAGATAATATCCTGAATTACAAGAATCAGCATAACAACTTGCCCAATAACTTCCATTCCAGTTTTGTCTTCCGTATCCATTAGAAACAGAGCAAGAACGAGAATTTGAAACACAGTATCCATTTTCTAAGTGTTCATTTGATGAACAATTTTCATAGTAATTATTTCTTATACAAGAACCCCCAGAGAGGTAATATCCTGAATTACAAGAGTCAGCATAACAACTTGCCCAATAACTTCCATTCCAGTTTTGTCTTCCGTATCCATTAGAAACAGAGCAAGAACGAGAATTTGAAACACAGTATCCATTTTCTAAGTGTTCATTTGACGAACAAGTGTCATAGCTTTTTCTTAGACAATTTCCTCCAGAGAGATAATATCCTGAATGGCAAGACTCCGCATAACAACTTGACCGATATCATCCAGTCCAGTGTTGTCTTCCATATCCATTTGAGACGGTACAGCTGTTATAATTTGAAACACATTTTCCATTTTCTAAATGTTCATTTCCAGCACAAGAACTATAATTATTTCTCAAGCAAGAATTATTGGAAATATAGTATCATTCATTACATTGTTCTATATTACATTTTCCCCAGGTATATCCATCCCAATATTGATATCCATATCCATTATTTATAGAACATATTTTTTTGTTTGTTTTACTCGAAGAATCAGGAGTTGCTTTGATACATTCATCATCTTTATAAATATATCCGACAATACACTCTTTTTCTTCGATTCAAAAGAGCTCATTGAGAGTTGCTTCAGATGTAGTGAGGGTATTGATTTCTCTTTTTACTAAAGTATTTAAGTAATTGAGAGCATCTTTTTCAAATTTATTGGTTCTTGATTTTACGAGATTAGTAATATTTTTAGATGCTTGAGTATAGATTTCTTTCTTTTTTATTGGACCAAATCTCTCTAATTTTTTCTTTATTTTTTCAAATTGAGTCTCAATGATTTTTATATTTTGAGTTCCTATTGATGTTGGTTTTTTAATATCTACCGATACTTGAGGAACTACAAAAGTTTTATCAGGATTAAAAATATCATCAAATAAACTGGCTTGAACTCATGATAAAAATAAAAAATACACACAAAGAGCAAAAATTATTCAAAATCTTTTTTTCATATTTGCTATAGGTTAATAATAAAGGTAAGATAGCATTATATATGATTTTAAAAAAAGACAAATAAAAAACCAAGATTTTCTTGGTTTTTTATTAAGCGAGAGCTTCTATAGCTTGTTGAACGGTATCTACTGTTGGTATAATAGTTGTTATTCCTACTAATTCCAATACATCTTTTACTCATTCATCGCAATTTGAAATATACATTTGTCATTCATTTTCTTCTATATTTGAATAAATATCAGCAATATATCCAATTGATTTTGAATTTAAATATTTTAAGTTTCCAAGATTAAAAATAATTTTTTTCCCAGCAAAACCTCAGATATCATCATAAATCGCTGTAAAAGTTTTATCAGCATTTGTTTCATCTAATTCTCAAGAGAATTCAAATATAATAATTCCATTTTGTTCTTTTTTATTTACTTCTACTAAAGTTTCCATACAATGATTAAGTTATTAAATAATGTATACAAATGCATTATATAATAAAATAACAAAAAAATCAAATTTTTCATTCTTTTTTACTTTATTATTTGTAATTTATGGTTAGAAGATATTTTCTCTCAGAGATAAAAAATATTTCTTTGGATATTTTTCCAGGAGATATTATATTTTTGCATGGAGACTTAGCTTCTGGAAAAACAACTCTTTCGAAACATATTATTCAAAATATTTTATGAATTTCTCAGGAGGTAGTGAGTCCGACTTATACCTATTACAATAAATATGGAAAAAATATTTACCATTTTGATTTATATAGATTATCACATTATGATGAATTTTTTGCTATAGGATGAGAGGAAATATTAGAAAATCCTGAAAATATTTCTCTCGTCGAATGGCCAGAAATTATAGGAACATACTTTTCGCCAACCGTAGAAATATTTTTAAGAAAAACAGATGATGAGAATCAAAGAGAAATAGAAATTATAAGAAAATAAAAAACTGATGAAATCAGTTTTTTATTTGTTTGGATTTGTTGAAACAATTTGTTCTTCGTAATAACTCGCAATAACTTGAATTCAAACATGCTCACTTCCGGCAAAAAATAATCATTGTCATACTGCCGAATTCAGGAGAATATATTTTTCTTGATCGGTGATTTTAAATATATTTTGTAGAGCATCGATGGATGCTGGTGATTGTTTGAGTAAAAGTTGGATAGATGAGTTGGTTACTATTGGTTTTCCATAACTACTTCAGAGGAAGTCTTCCACATCTTGAGTAATGGTAGTAACTCAGAGATTATATTTTCTGGCTCTTTTTACCAGTCAGAAGAGAAATTTTGCTGAATCTTCGTGTTGCATAATATTCCATGCTTCATCGATAACAAGAAGTCTTTTTTTATTCGAACTTCTTACTCTATTCCAAATATAAGAAAGTATGATGTACATAGCAGTTGGTCTCAAAATATCATCAAGATCTCTTACTGAAAATACTTGGAGTCATTCCTTTAGGCTGATATTGGTAAGTTCTGAAAACACTCAAGAAAATATTCAAGTAGTATATTTTTCTAATCTTTGAGTGAGATCACGTGCTCCATCCATAGTTTCTAAAACACTGTAGAGATCTTTCATGGTTGGAATTTCTTTCCCTGTAATATCATCATCCTCCAGCGTAATTCATTTTAAATTGTAAGTTACGATAATAGCTTTTTCCATGATAGACGCTTCATTTCCGTTTAATTTTCCAAGCATGAGATTCATCAGACCAAGTAAACTTACGATAGCGTCTCTGAGAAGATCCCCAGGGCGAATATCTTTATCTTTTACTCAAAGAGGGAGATCAAAAGGGTTGATTCTTTCTCTTGAATTCAGAGAAACATCAAGATATGTTCCTCAAACAGTGTCAACAAGAGTTCTATACTCATTTTCTGGATCAATAACAATTACATCAGTTCCCATCATGAGACTTCTTAAGATTTCTAATTTTACGGCAAACGATTTTCATCCTCATGATTTTGCAAATACACACATATTTGCATTTTCACTTTTAAATCTATCATACAAGATAAGAGAATTATTATGAGTATTTATTCCATATAAAATTCCATCATCATGTGAAAGAGTTGAACTTGAAAAAGGGAACGTAGTTGAAAGTCATCCAGTTGAAATATTTCTGTATACTCATAATTCATCCCTCGCAAAAGGTCAGGTAGAAATAAATCATTGTTCTGCTCTTAAATATGATTGTTTTTGAAGTACATTTCTTCCTGCTAAAATAGTTTCTACATCTTTCCCAATTTTATTGAGTTTTTCTTCATTTTCAGCATATAATGTGATATAAAGTCAGAAATGAAAGTATTTTTCTTGACCTCTGGTGAGTTTTTCTCTGAGTTCCTCAACGTCTTGAATTTGGGCGTTCAGTCCGGGATCATTTACGAGTCCTTTTTCAGCATTCATACTTCTTTCTGAGTTTAATTGAGTGAGTCTTTTTCTTAAGTATTTTTGTATGTAGGCACTATCAATGGGGTACACATATAAACTCATATCAAACTTTGTATCCCAATTGATAATAGGAGATAACCAGTTTCATTCTAAGAAATTAGGGTAGGCATATACAAAAAAAGTTTTCGCAAAAACATTATTAATTTTTACTTTATCTGGAAAAACCTTCATATATGCAGGTGCTATCATATCTTTGATATATGCAAGTGCTTCTTTATATTCTTTTTCAGCAGCAAGTATTTCTTTTTCTTCTTGTTTCGAAAGATTTTTTTCAGATTTTTTTTCAGGAGTAATTTCTTTTTTTACTTCAGATATTACTTCAAATCCAACCGTATCTCAAGAATATCTTTTTCCTACTAGTTGTTTTAAATTTTCATTTTGCATAGCTATAATCTTAGTAATATTATGGGTATTTTATAAAAAAAATATATTTTTTAAAGTTTTCATTTCTTTACAATTATACGTATAGTGGTAAAAAACACTATGATTTATCTATTCCCAATCCCATTCGGTAATAAAATCTTTAGAAATATTTTCAGGAAAATCATTTTCTGGAGGAGTTTCTCATGTATAATGAGCAACTACAAGAGTTATATCATCAAATTGTTTATATTTATATCACAAAAATTTAGAGAGTTCGATGGTAATATTATTAAACACTCATCTGGCAGTTTTTATTCCTAATCAAGGAATGTTTGGGGAATTTTCAATCGATTCTATCAATCTTTGTTCTCAAAACATAACTTCATTTCCATCTTTGAGTCTTCTATTTAAACTTTCCGTAATTCCATCTGTATAGAGTATAACAATATCATTTTTTTCAAATTTAATTTCTTGTTCTTTGAGAATTTTATGAATATTTTTTGTCATTCCAAGCGCTAATCATCCGGATTTTATTTTAAAACATTTTTTTAAAGAGTGTTTATAAATGATAAGATATTCATGTCCAGCTCATGTCATGAAAAGTCTTTTTTCTCTTTCATTCCATCTGAGAAGTAACATCGTCATTAAAATATTTGATTTTACACGAGGCTTGAGGATTTCGTTGGTATTGGCTAAGATTTCATTTCATTTTTTAAATACTTTGGAAAATCAACTTACCAGAGCGTTTACCATCACCATTACAAATCCTGCCCCTACTCCATGACCAGTTGCGTCTCATACGTAAATATAATAATTATCATCTCATGCAATGATATCATAACTATCTCATCCGATCTCTCACGCTGGTTTTGATTTTGCAATTACTTGAAGAGACGGAATATTTTCTTGTTTTTTATTGAGAAGCTTTTCTTGAAGTTCAGTAGCGAGTTGTACTTCTCATTTAATCGCTTTTCCAGAAATAAATTCTTCTTTTATATTTTTTAAAGCATTTAGTACGGTGTCAAAAAACTTTAAAATAAAACTAATATTTGGGTTAATGTAGTTGGTATTTATGTTAATTTTTTCTCATTTACTTTTTCAACTCATAAAGTTGATGATGTGTTTTTGAAGTTCATCAATAGGTTTTTTATAAGCGTTACTTATAATAATACTAATAAGAAAAGACTCAATAAGTAACACTAAAACAATCCATATAAATAATGAACTTCAAAAGATTTTGTTTGTCTCATCAACAAAAAAAACAAACCCAATATTTGATAAAATAATGAGGGTAATGAGCAAATTGATTCACAAGTCAAAATATTTTTTTGTGTATTTCATAGTACAAATTTAATAAGATTTTTTTTCATTATACCATAAAAAAAATATTTTTGCAAAGTTTTTAACACTAATTTAAAACTAAAATTGAAAAACCATTCTTTTATAAATATAATCTGTAAGTATTTTTGTTTCTTTTTTGAAGTATATAATAGTTTTTTCTCTTAGAATAAAGAAAAAAAATGTACAAAAAAATAGAACACTGAAATAAAAAAATAATAATTCATACTATAAATAGAAAGTATGAAACAATGAAAAAATATTTATTATTAAATAATAGTTTATGAGTATTGAAAATGCTATTACCTGCATAGATATCGGGAGTTCTAAGATAAGAACGGTGATATGAACTTTTGGTGGAGAGGATAATAGTCACTTACATATATTATGAGTTTGAATTTCTGATTCAAATGCTATCAGAAAATGAAATATTCTTGATATGGAAGAGTTTAAAGCAAATATTGATAAATCTTTAGAGGAAGCAGAAAAAATGGCATGAGAACAAGTTTCAGGTGCTTTTATATCTTTTAATTCTTCTTCTTTTGATGTAGTAGACAATAAAGGAATTATTGCAATTTCATGAGAAGAAATTGGACCTTCTGATATAGAAAGAGTTCTTGATATGGCAAAAAATGGTATGGGACTACCGAATAGAGAAGTTTTAAAAGTAATTCCAGATAATTTTGTCGTTGATTTAGAGGAGGGGATAAAATCTCCGATCTGAATGAGTGCTAGAAAACTCGAAGTGAGAGCCAATATATTTTCTATTAGTACGAATGTTTTAAATAACATTAGAAAATCTATCGAAGATGTAGGGATTGAAGTGTATGATGTTTTTCCAAACTTAATATCAGCACCAGAATGAGTACTTACTAAAAGACAAAAAGAATTGGGAGTGATATGTATTGATATCTGAGCTTCTACAACAGGAATTACTGTATATGAAGAAGGAAGTTTGAAATTTTCAAAAATTATTCCTATAGGATGAGATAGCGTTACCAACGATATTGCTTTATGAGTTAGAACTTCTATTGATACTGCAGAAAAATTAAAATTAGAATTTTGACAACTTTCTCTTGATAAAGTAGAAAATTTTAAAGATATAGAGATTGATCTGTCAAATGTTTCAAAATGAGAAGATGGAGTTGTCTCTGAATTATATCTTTCAAAAATAATCACTGCAAGATATGAAGAAATATTATTCTTCATTAGAGAAGAATTAAGAAAGATAGGAAGAGATGGAATGCTTCCAGAATGAGCTGTTTTTGTTGGGGCAGGATCAAAAATGAAGGGATTAGTAGAACTTTCAAAAGATGTTTTAAGATTACCAGTGGTAATTTGAATACCAACTATTGATGATTTTGTTTCTGATACTTCAGTAAATGATCCATCTTTTGCTTGAGTTTTATGAACTATTATTATAGCAAATAAATACAGAGATGCCAGAAGTACTATTTCATTTAACTTTTGATCTATTTTTGGATCTATTACGAAAGTACTCAAAAAACTTTTACCTTAATAATTATTATTTAATTTTATATATATGATTAAAAAAGACGAGAAACTAAAAAGACTTTTATCTGGAAATGCAATATCTGGTCCAGAAGAAATAAGAGTTGGAAATTATATTTCACCTATAGCAAACATTAAAGTTGTATGAGTATGAGGAGGTTGAGGAAATGCAGTAAATAGAATGATCGAAGCTTCTTTAGAATGAGTAGAGTTTTTGGCAGTAAATACTGACTCTCAAGCTTTATATAGTTCTTTAGCAGAAAGAAAAATTAATATCTGAAGAGCTACTACTGGCGGACTTGGAGCTGGAGCAAATCCAGATATGGGGAAAAAAGCCGCTGAAGAATCATCAGAAGAAATTAAAGCTGCGTTAGAAGGAGCTGATATGGTATTTATTACTTGTTGACTTGGTGGAGGAACCGGTTCTTGAGCTGCACCAGTTATTGCTGAAATTGCAAAATGACTTTGAGCACTTACTGTTTGAGTAGTAACAAAACCATTTTCATTTGAAGGACAATCAAGATCAGGAAAAGCACTCGATGCTTATAATGCTTTGAGAGAAAAGGTTGATACACTCATTACCATTCCAAATGATAGAATTCTTACTATTATTGATAAAAAAACTCCACTTTTAGATGCTTTTTCTATTGTTGATGAGGTATTAAGAGAATGAGTGCAATGAGTTTCTGATCTCATTACACAACCAGGACTTATCAATGTAGATTTTGCCGATGTAAAATCAGTTATGAAAAATGCTGGGTCTGCTTTGATGGGAATCTGATATGGTTCTGGTGAAAATAGAGCAGTAGAAGCAGCAAGAGCTGCTATTGATTCCCCACTTTTAGAATTATCAATTGCCGGAGCAAAAGGATTATTATTCAATATTACTTGAGGAACAGATTTAAGTATGTTCGAAGTAGACGAGGCGGCAAAAATCATTACAGAATCAGTTGATAGAGATGCAAATATTATTTTTGGTACGACTATCAATGATAGCTATACATGAGAATTAAAAATTACGGTAGTAGCAACTGGATTTGATGAAGAATCAAATAAAAATTTTCAAACCGTGGCACAAACTTCAAAAGTTTCTCCTTTCGGAAGAAAAACACTTTGAGACTCAAAACCTCAAGTTTCTTCACAAAGAATGGAACAAAAAGAAGCAGATGATTTAGATGTTCCTGCTTTTTTGAGAAAGAAGATTTAAAAATTTGATTTTCTTGAAAAATATATATAATAAAAATGAAAAGACGAGGATTTGTAAAAATTCTCGTCTTAATTTATAATAATAATTATTTTCTTATGTTAGATGTAAAAAAAATCGAAGCAGCGATAAATCAAATTGCTTCAGAGAAAAAAATTCCAAAAGAAACTCTTATTGATATTATTGAATCAGCTATTAAAACGGCATATAAAAAAGATTATGGTTCTAAAGATGAAAATGCACTTGTAAAACTTGATTTAGATGCTGGGACTATTGAAATTACCGTAGAAAAAACGTTAGTAAAAGAAGTAACTAATCCTGCTACAGAAATAAGTTTTGATGAACTTGGAGATGATGCAGAATGATATGAAGAAGGAGATACTATTGAAATTGATATGACCGATGAAGTAATGAACTGATCTATGGGAGAGTCTTTTTGAAGAATTGCATCTCAAGCAGCGAGACAAGTAATTATACAAAAAATAGGAGATAGTGAAAAACAAAAAATCTATGAACTTTTTAAAGATAAGGTGGGACAATCTATCAGTATGAAAGTAGTTATGATGGAATCATGAAAGGTAGTTTTTGATTATAATGGAAATCAAGTAATTCTTCCAAAATCAGAGCAAGTATCAAGAGACACCTATACTCCAGACACAAGATTTTATGTATACGTTGCAGAAGCATCTATAGATGAAAAAACAGGACCAAGAGTAGTATTATCAAGAAAAAATAAAAATATTGTTCCTTCTATATTTGCATTATATGCTCCTGAAATTAGCGATGGAACTATTTCTATAGATCAAGTAGTAAGATATCCAGGAGTAAAAACAAAGCTTTTGGTTTCGACAAATTATGAAGAAATTGATCCGGCAGGAAGTCTTATTGGACAAAAATGAATTAGAGTAAAATCAGTGATGGAGGAACTTTCTGGAGAAAAAGTTGATATTATTGTAGATAATGGAAATATTTCGGAAATGATAGCAAAATCACTTACTCCAGCTCAAATTTTAAAGGTAGAAGTTGATCAAGAGAAAAAAGAAGCAAAAGCATATATATTGCCTTCAGAAAGAGCAAAAGCTATTTGAAAAAATGGAGTCAATATCAATCTCGCATCTCAATTAGTTTGATACAATATTTCTCTTATAGAAATCGAGGAAAAATAAAAAGATGTGACAACATCTTTTTTCCTTTTAGTTTTTAATCCCCCCTTTTTATGAAAGTTTTATTTTTAAAATTGGTTCCAAATGTTGGACATGTTGGAGATATAAAAGAAATTAGTGATAGTTACGCAAGAAATTTTCTTCTGCCAAAATGACTGGCTAAAAAACTTACTCCTGAAGAGGAAAAAAACTTACAAATTCAAGAAAAAAAACAAGAAGAATCAAGAAGGAATTTAATTGAGAATAAGCATAAGATTATGGAAATGCTCAATGGAAAAACACTTCTATTTAAGGCTAAAACACTTGATAATGGAAAAATGTTTTGAGGAATTTGAGAGCATGATATTATTCAAAAAATATCCAAAGACTTTAAAATCGAATTAGAAAAAAAGCATATTGATATGATAGATGGCCATATTAAAAAAATAGGAAAAAAAGATATATATATTAAATTAGGAGAAAATATGGCAAAAATAACTATAATAGTTGAATAATGAATTATTTAGCAATAGATTTATGAAATAAAAGATGCGGGTTAGCATATTCTCATATGGGATACATTTTTACTCTTCCAGCGGTAGCAAGAGTGGAAATTATTTCAAAAATAAAAAAAATACTTATTCAAAAAGAGATTTCCAAAATTGTTGTAGGGATGCCGTATGATTTATATGGAAAAGAAAAAAAACAGCTCCAAAAAACACAAAATTTTATTGAAAAATTAAAAATTGAATTTCCAGACTATGAAGTAATTTCAGTAGACGAGCGTTTTACTACTTTTCTTTCTCTTGATACACTTTCTCAATTATGAGAAAAAAATATTTCTGAAAAAAAAGATAGTTTGTCTGCCTATTTTATCTTAGAAACATATTTAGACAAAATAAAAAACTCCTAAAGGAGTTTTTTATTTTTACTGAGAATTATTCAGCAGTAGTAGTTTCAACTTCAGCAGTTTCAACTTCAACTGGAGTAACTTCTGTATTTTCAGGAGTAACAACTTCAACTGGAGTAACTTCTGTATTTTCAGGAGTAACAACTTCAACTGGAGTAACTTCTGTATTTTCAGGAGTAACAACTTCAACTGGAGTAACTTCTGTATTTTCAGGAGTAACAACTTCTTCTTGTTTACCACAAGAAGCTAAACTTAACATAGCAACTAATGCTAATGTAGCTAATAATTTTTTATTCATTTTTATAAATTTTATGAATTAAAATATAATAATAATTGGCGTTTGTGATTATAGATAAAAATGCCAAATATCAACATTATCACTATTTACAAAATGTATTTTTATTTTGTAATACTATTTAAATGGCTTTAAAATTTGACTTTAGAGCGAAAAAAAATAATATAATTCTTATTTCTATAATTGAAATATTTTATGAACCAAAGTTTCTTACAGCACTTTCAGTGAAAGCGCGTTCAAAATAAAAAATCCCAAGATATATGAGAAATTTCTGGCTTTGTTTTTGATATAGCATTTCAAAAAGTAGTAGGATGTATCTATAAAAAATGATTTTTACAATATAAATATTTTTTATTTGAAGATGTTTTAGAACAAAAAGATAATATTTTTCTTATAGTTGAAAAACAAAGGGAGAATGAATGGTATGAGATATATGGAAAACGCGTACAAGATGAATATGCAAATAATTTGGGTTATATTTATGATATTGAAATAAATGGAGTTTATAAATTACAGTATATTTATATTGAATGAGGATATTTTTTTTCACTCGATAGAAAGCATTTACTTCAAAGAGATATCAGAAAGGTTTCTGCAAAGGCTATTTTATCATATGAGAAAGAGAGTGTAGTTATAAATCATACTCCCACTATAAAAGAAAATAAAAAAACACTTGAAAATATTAGAAAAGTTTTTATAAATATACCCGAACCTAATTATAATCTTAACTTTAATACCTATGAATAGAAGAGTAGCAAATAATAAAAAAATCCTAAAAACCTTTAAGGATTATTTAGTTCCTATTTTTTTCGTTTTTATTATTTTTATTTTTATTTTAAATTTTATTTTTTGAGGAGATGAATCACCCGTTGTTTCCAATGGAGATAATTCTTCTTTTTCAATAGCTCTTTCTTCATCTCAAACAGAAGCATATATAGAGTACAATGGTGGAAAAAAATCAAAGATTGAATGAGAGGTCGCATTGTATAAAAGCGAAAAACTACAAGTAGCTTCTGAATCTGTTAAACTTTCTGATGATTGATCTGAGTTTCACCTCAATAAACTTTGAGAATTAAGATTTAATGAAGATAAGAGTTTGACTTTGTATTCTTCCGATTTATGGGGGAATACGAAAAAAGATACTCATATAGAGATGAGATATGCAAAAATAAAAGCATCAAATGGAAGTGTTTTTTCTCTTTCTCAAAATGAGGTAGCAAGTACGGTATATGTTGTATGAGGAAATCTTGAAGTACAAAATTTATCAGGAGCTTCTACGGTTCTTACGAAGGGAGAGAAAATAGTTATTATGAGAAATAATGCGAATGATAAAAATTCTGATTTAGGACTCTCAAAAGAATCAATAGATGATTATATAAAAAATGAAGATTGGTTTTTAAAAAATAATGGAAGTTTTTATCTTGCTCAGATAGAGACAGATTCTAGTCAAAGTGGAGCGACCATGACCGGAACTATGAGTACTGGAGCAATAGTTTCATCTACAGCACTAGGAACATACATAGCATTTGATACTATTTTTGATGAAGCAGAGGTAGCAAGTGAGAAAACAAATATAACCGGAACGATTATAGATGAAAGAGTTGCTACTGTAAATATAAATGGAAAAAATGCTCAAATTGATACTCAAAATAAAACATTTTCACTCTCAGAATTAAATACTTCAGCAAGAGTGAATGATATAGTCTATAAAATATATGATTCCAATTCGACACTTTTATATAAATGAGTTTTTACTCTTCATAATTCTAAATGAAGTGGTAATACTACTTCAGGAACTCCCGCACAATCTGGACTAGCACAGGTACAAAATTATCCAATAGCAACATCACCTTTGTATCAAATTATTACGCCGAAAGAAAATCCATATACAACTACTGAAAATGTAGTAAGAATTGAAGGGACGATTCCGGTAAGAACGGTAAGTAAAATAATTATAAATGGATTTCAATTACAAAAATTTGTACCAAATTCTAGTTATTGGCAATATTTTGCAAATAGTGAGTTTGGAAACCTCAAACCAGGAGTAAATATTTATAAGATACAATTTTATTCAGAAGGAGAAACTATCGTATATGAAACAAATTTTACCATTATAAAACAAGAAGAAAAGAAAGCTGAAGAGACATCTCAAACAGGGGCAAGTATTCAATAGTAAAATATGATGAATCAAACAAAATAAAAAAAGAATTTTTAAATTCTTTTTTTATTTTGTTTGATTCGTAAAGTTTAATTACAGCTACAAGTTGCTACTTTTTGTTTACTTCCACTTACTTCGTATGCAGATCTTCCATTCAAAGATGACGTACAAGAAGTAGTATTAGGATTGATATCTAAAGGTCATACTGGTCAAAATACTGCGTGATATTGCCATTTACAAGAATTAGATGGAGGAGGAGTAGTACAGTTTATTAAACTAGCTGAACCTGCAGAAACGATTTGATTTCCATATGCTGCAAAAAATTCATAGTTTGCTACCGGAAATTCATTTGCTTGACCAGAACCAACAATTCTATTATTTCCACTCCACTCATCTGCTCTATAATCTCTAAAATCAGCAGGATTTGTACAATTTGATGTCCCAGCGAGTCTTGCACATCCTTTTGGTGGATTTGCTCTATCAACTCCATCAACTACTACATACCAAACTTGGTTTGCACAAGCCGTATTCCCTAGATTACTTAAAGAATTTCCAATTTTTGTAGTAGGATTTCCTTGAGTACTTCCAGAACAATTTGTTAAACTAGCAGAACCTGCTGGAACGATTTGAGTTCCATAAAGAGCAAAAAATTCATAATTTCAAACTGGAAATTGGTTAGCTTGACCTGTTGATATAATTCTATTATTTCCACTCCATTCATCTGCTCTATAATCTCTAAAATCAGCAGGAGTTGTACAAGCAGAAGTCCCAGCAAGTCTCGCACATCCTTTTGGAGGATTTGTTTTATCAACTCCATCAGTAACTACATAAAATGTTTGATTGGTACATGCACTTGATCCTAAGTTACTCATTGAGTTTCAAACTTTAGACGTAGGGGTAGAAATGCTTCCATTTTGTAGATATATTTTTACTACACTATTTTCCATTTTAATACTGTCGCAATAAACATCTCCTCTCGTTACTCTTGGAGTACATCCAGAGGCATTTGCGATGGAATATCCAGATTTTTTTATTTGGAGTATATTTCACATTCCAGAAGCAGGAGAAAAATCTTCTTGAGTTCTTCCATTTGTATCAGTAGTATAGCTTCCAATTACACTTGAACTCATTCCGATGATACCAATGATATCAACTCCAACTCAAGAAAGTGGTTGTTTAGTTATATTGTCATAAACATATACAGTAATACCACTTCCAGCTGATTTTGTTTCACAATTATTTTTTGCTGCATTCAAGGTGTATCCGATTTTACATGACCAAGTACATCTTTCTCCGCCAGTAGAATATTTCCACGTTGTATTTGTATCTGGTCCAGCAACTATATTGGTGAAAGGTCTTACATTTACTCCAGCTCATGATGGAGGAAGTGTTCCACTACAAGATTGAGAACTTCAACCGCTACTTGAAGAGCTAGATGTGCTAGAAGAACTTGTTGAAGAAGTAGTTTTACATTCTCAAGAATATAATATAGACGCTTTATCTAATCATGCCATACAACTATTTGAGTATGTTTTAGGTTGAGGTATAACTTGCATACATGATATATAAGGATCATTACTACAAGGAGGCATTGGAGGTTGTGCACATATAGGTGCATATTCTTGTGTACATCAGAGAGATGTTTCACAATTTCCCATTAATTGACATAAAAAATTATCAACATTTATATTTCCATTAAGTTCATATTGTAATTTTTTCACTCCATCCTTTAAGTAGGTAATCATTTGAGTAAGTGTTGCATTTGAGGTATATTTTTGAGAAAAAACTCCTAATTGCTTTTCGATAGAAGCTAATAGATTTTCGTATTTGGTATCATCTAATTGGCTTCTCATACTTCCAACTTTTACTAAGAAAGCATCAAGTTTTTCTTGATAGGGAACTTTTGTTGTTGTGCTTGTTGTAGTAGAAGAAGCGTAGGTGAATCATACTACTACATTCCCATATGAAAATCCTCATATCAGGAAAAATGAGAGCATTAAAAAGAGTATTTTAATCTTTTTCATAATATACAATTAATAAATAAAAATTACTATCCGCGCATAATAATTTTATGCTCGGTAATTGTAATATATTTCAGGTTCTTTGTCAAATTTAGTTTTTTGTTTTATTGTTTTGACAAACTAAATTAAATAAGTATAAAAATAAAAAATACAAATCAAAAATAAAATTTATTTTCCTCATATAAATCCTAGATATGAAAAAATTTTTATCGATGATAGTATTGTTTTCTATTGCATTTCAATTTTCTTCTCCATTTCTTCCTTTTTCTTCCACCAAATGATCAAGTACTCCGTGGACTTTTGAAAAAGCAGAACATCTTGCTCTTAGGACTCTTATTGGTGCTACTCCTGAAATGATTGAAAAATTATACCAATCTGGAAGTGCGGAAAATGCGGTGAATATATTATTTCCAAGTAAAGTATGACCAGATAGAACTCAGTATCTTCAAAATTTGGAGTCTTTTAAGTGAAATGAATTTAATATCAACGATACGAACGCAAATAGAAAGGTCTACGCATTTCAATATTATGCAGATCCTTATGAGGCAAAAAGAAAATTATTTTGACTCTTTGAGGATATTTTTCCTGTTGATAGAGATGGGGCGAGTGCTACTAATATAAATTTTTCAGATATAGAAAATCATTTTAAAATTTTGTACGAAGAGTCACTTGGGAATTATAAAAAGATGATAAAAAGAGTATTATTTGACGCTCAAAATAGTGAAAATAGTTTCGCGATGTGAAAGTATTTAGATCTTCTCAATCAACCAAATAAAGATAGACCAAATGAAAATTATGCCAGAGAACTTATGCAGTTATTTTTAATGCTTGAATACAAGCCTTGGGAAGATGCAGAAACTCCAAGTGCGGTGAGAAATTATACTGAAGAAGATGTAGCAGCATTGGCGCGTATATTGACAGGATTTAGATATGGTACAGATAAAAAGGTGTATTTTGATGAAACATATCATAATACCGGTACGGGGATAGTATTTTTATCGGGAAGTTTAAAGTCTTGAGATGATTTTTCTTTTTATGATACTGGAAGTGGGACTATTGATAACACAAAAATTATTCAACCAATTTCTGGAAATAATGGGCTTGGAGATAATATTATTGATTATATTTTCTCAAAAAGAGAATCTGAAATTGCCTATTTTCTTTCTTGGAGATTACTGAAATATTATGTTTATGATAAACCAACTCAATTAGAAATTGAGACTTTAGCCAATCAGATTAAAAATAATAACTTTGAATTATATCCAAGTATAAAATGGCTTTTATCAAGTGATATCATGTATACTGATACCGTGATGAATGCTCTGCGCTATAAAAATCCTCTTGAATTAGCTATAGGAACCTTGAAAATCCTTCATGCAAAAGATCAAACTTTTGTCGTAGATCCTCTTTTAAATGACACTTCGCTCTTGGTGCATTTAGATTGGACTCCGTATAATCCAAGAAGTATTTTTGGAAGAGATGGTTTTGATAATAATGCTGGATTTATGAACGCATACTTTCATAATCAATGGGTAAACTATGCCTCTAAAATAGCATTTAATACGGGAACAGGGTATTATAATATTTCTCAGATAATTCCTCAAACATTTCATACCAATACAGGAGTCGTAAACATAAAAACTCACACAGGAAATACCTATTCTGGAAGCATTTCCCTTGGAGCTTTCTCTCTCTCTACTCTTTGAGAAAATGCAACGGGGGCAAAATGAGAAAACCAAGACTTCTCTATTCAAAAAACATTATTTTTTTTAGAAGATCCTTTTGATGAAGAAACTCATACAGGGGCAGATAATTCTGGAGAAATACTTTTCCAAGAAAATACGCTAGAAAATACCGGAAGTCTCTCTCTGAGTGGAGGAAAAAATATTCTACCTTTTTCTTGAACTGGAGAAACATCATCTGGGGATTTGAAAGAAAGTAGCGATATTTTTGACGAAACTGTTCTTTCTTCATCATGAACACAAACAAATTCTCTAGAAACACAAGAAACTCCTTCTTCTTCAGGTGCTTCATCTCAGGAGGATACAGATATTCTTCCAGATCCTTCAAATCAAACGCCTCCCGAGTGAGAAAAGACTGGAGAAATCATACCAGAAAGTATGGATTCTCAAATACCAGAAGTATCTTTTTTAAATAGATTATTTTCTCCTGTACTTTTACAAACACACGCTGCAGAGTGATGATCAGAAAACCTTTCTTTTGCAACAGGAACCATTGTTTTTCCAGATTTTTATATTCAAACGGCTTCTGGAAAAATTTATATAGAATGAAGTTTTGATGCAAATAATGGAGTTTTAAATATTTCCTCAGGAAGTCTTCTTTCTGCTGGAAAAACATATAATTTTGCTCAAAAAACTCTTTGAGTAGAGTCAGGGTATCAGTTTCATTATGATATTACTGAAGAAGAAATGTTTGATCAATTGGAGCAAACTCTTTATGTATGAAGAAAAATTCCTTCTTGAATAAGAGAAAAAATCACTACGTTTCTTCAAACCGATGCTAATGGAAATGCAAGAAAATTTCTTCCAAATAATACAACCTACAGAAATAAATATATAAGAGCGGTTATAGCTATATTATTAACCCAACCCGAATTTTTACTCTTGAGCGGATATAAAAAGGAGTCTAGTATTGGTGGTTGATTAGGAAATACCCAAATTACAGATAATTCAAAAAAGTTGATTATGATCGAACTTTATGGAGGATATGATTGGATCAATGGAGTTATTCCTAAAAATGAGTATGAATATTATAGTAATATCAGAGGATCATTAGCATATAAAAAAGAAGATCTTATAGATTTAGGAGATTTTTATTTGAATACCGCATTTGAAAGTTTTAAGCCTTTTTATGATGCGTGAGATCTCAGAATAGTCAATAGAGTATGAACTCCAAATCATTCTAGATGACATGATACAGCAGCAATTCAGGTAGCGAGTCAAAAAGCACTTCAAACAGTCGCTACACCATGACTCATAGGAGAGCTTATAAAAAATGATACCAATCCTCTCAATCATATCGTTTTAGGGACCAATAGACCTCCAATTTATACCAATGGAAATTATATCAATATTGGAGGAAATTCTATACTCTATAATAATCCGGTTTGAGGAACGACATCTTCTGAAAAACAATACCAACTTTCGGTATTAAAAAATATTTTAAATACGAGAGAATATCCAGGTAATAGTATCAATAATTTTAAAAATTCAGTTACTCTTGATAGTGTCGCAAGTAGTGGACAATCATCAGTTTGATATACATTGGCAACGAGATTGAATTTTACTAAAAATCTTATTGATAATGGACTTGGAATTACCTATTATGTTCCGGGATGATGATGATATGATACTCATGGAGATCAATTAAAACAATGAGCCTACAATCTCTGAGACAGAACTCGTGATTTAGCAAAAGATATTGCCACATTTTTTACTCAGATGAAAGATTCAGGAAAAGATGTGACTATTATAGTGTACTCAGAATTTTGAAGAACGCTCAAAGCAAATGGAACTCAAGGAACAGATCATGGACAATGATGAGGGTATTTTATACTTTCTACTAATAATACTTTAAAAAACAATCTTCCACAAAAGATTATAGGAAAGGTTTCTTTAGAAAAAGAGTATAATGATTGGCTCTGAGTTGGGGTTGATTATAGAACCATTTATTCTGAAATATTAAAAAGCTTATACCAAGTAGATACTGGAAAATATTTTTGAAAAATATTTTCATTGTCAGAAGATATAAATACGCAGATTCCTCAAGTCGTATTATTTAGAAATGAATATAAGGAAACTTGGTGGGGAACTATCGGAACACAAATGAAATTTAAAATAGAAGACAGTAATTTTCGCTTTAAAGATGGTTCGTATCTAAGATTGAAATATGGAACTGATAAAGAAAAAATGACTCAGTTTTCAAAATGGACGATGGATAATTATGTTTATGATGAAACGACTGATTCTTTTAGTATACCGCTTACTCTTTCGAAAGGAAAAACTTACTATTATGAGTTAGAAATGGTAGATAATCAATATGACTCCTATACACTTTCAGGAAGTTTTCTCGTTCCTGAAAAATATGAGACAAATTCGAGTGTTCAAGTTATTCCACTCACTACGGATAGTTTTTTTGCCAAGTATAATAATACTGTAGTAAATACAGAGAAAAAAATTGATAAACTTATTTTATTTAATAATCCTCTTCAAGAGATTACTCTTACGGGAACGACTTTGAGTGGAACCACACAATCATGAGTTACTCTTACCGGCATGACTTCAACAGGAACTACCACTATCTTAACCGGAAGCCTAAAAAATGTTGAGTTTACATGATCAATCATGATGACGTTTGGAACAGGAGAAACTTTTATTGATACTTTGACACATTCTTGAGTTTGGAATGGGGGATTTATTATACCAAAATTTATCAATAAAAATGAATTTATTTCACAAAATATGTCTTGGAGCGGAATACCCTTAAAAAACCTCAATATAGAAAATATTTTGAAGGTATGAGCTGACAGTCTGTGAGTAGGAATGAAATTGAATCAAGAAGTTCGTGTACAGCTTCCAATAGCGGATGAGTCGGGAGAATATAAGGTAATAAAAAGCGAAGATGGGTTTGTTTGGACTCAAATCCCAATAGTAAAAAATCAAAAAAATATTTCATTTTCTACGAGTGATTTTACTTATTTTGCTTTATTTGATAATAAAAAAATTATTATTCCACCTCCATCGAGTTCTTCATCAAGCGGAGGAGGAAGCTCATCAAGCTCTTCATCAACTTCGAGCTCATGATGAAGTTCATCTGGTTCTTCGTCGAGTTGAGGTTCGAGCTCATCGAGTTCTTCATCTGGATGATGATGATGATGATGATGATGAATTTCTCTTTCGAAAGATAATTGTCCTTTGTGAGATTTTTCAGCAAGTTATTATGATAAAAGTTGTGGAGAAGCCCCAAAAATCCTCTCTCAATCAGGAAGTGTGACTACACTTTTCAAAGATAAAGCCTATTATCAAAATCTAAAAAAGCAGATTTTAGAAAAGAGAAAAAAAGCAAAAGAAAGTGATACTTGAAAGCAGATTTCTACACAAATATGAAAGTATACGATTACAGAAATTTATTGATATGAGCTCAGTAAGAAGTTGAAGAAAATTTCACTTTGGATAGCAGGAAATAAAAAACTTTCTCATGATGAAAAAAAGAGATATATAGAAAGATTAAATGCGTTTTTATTAGCAAAATATCATTATGAAAAACAAAAAGTATCTCAAGAAATGAAAAATAAATACAAAAAAGAAGTAATACTTTTAAAATCAGTCTTACAAAAACTAAAAAAGCTCTAACAAAGAGCTTTTTTTAATATAAGATTGTATCAAATATAGAGCAGAAAAAATCATAATCCCATTCCGAAAAGAATGATATTTTTTTCTTCCAACATAAGAAAATCATTGATAATAGGAATACATCATATAAAAAAGAGGGAAAAAATGATACTATCAGCTTTTATATTCGGATAATAATGAATATGTTCTTTTTTCTTAAAACATACGAGTAATAGTAAAGCCATAACCGGAAGATATAGAATGATATCATAAAAATAAAAACTTCCCATTAAAAAAAAGATAAAAATAATCAAAACTACATTTCAAATATAGGATATATCTGAGAAAAACTTCTCTCATACTATAAGAGAAAATATTCATGCTATCATGCTATACAGAGAGAAAATGAGATAACTACTATAGATATACGAATCAGGATGAGCCAAGAAAAATCATAAAAATCACAGAAAATATACTCCTGAGAGAAAAAACAAGTTTTTATGATTTATTTCAAATGCTACCAAGAATATATAAAAAGTAGTGAGAAGAAATAACATGGTGTTGAATGCAAGAGAGTATCAAATAACAATACAAAAGAAAAACATATAAACTCAACCACTAAAAATGATGTTTTTGAAATTAAAATCTCAAGAGAGTTTATTAAATTGATTTGTAAAAAATGATTTTAAGGGTATAAGTAGAACTCAGTAGAGAGAGATAAGTACATAAAAAATTTCTATTTCAAAATATTTTTGCAATATCAGTATGAATACAAAGAAAAATAAAAATAAAAAATAGATTTTTGAAACAAAACTTTCAAACATTTTTTCTCATTAAAAAATATTATTTGTCCTTATACTGATTTTTTTTAAAAAGTCAAAATATCTATTGACAATTTAAAATATGTTTTATAATTTAAACTTAAGTTTTTATTTTTATTTTGTTTTTGAGTATGAAGAATATTGTGGAAAAATTAAAATATTTTTTACAAAGAAGAGGAGATATTTTTGTAGTAATGTGAGTGGTATCTATAGCAGGAATTATTATGTATTCCTATTTATTATCTTGAGATAAAAATTCAAGAGATACTTTGAGATACGCAAATTTATTACAAATAAATGATGATTTAAGACTATTTTACGCAAAAAATAATACCTATCCACTTCCAGAAGATGCGGTAAGTATAACTGCGAGTGGAGAAATACTAACCTATCAATGATATTTTTGAGAAAAGAATTTTCAAGATATGGCTATTTCAGCTATAAAAGATCCTCTTGGAGATAGGCTTTTTAAATTTTTAAATTATTATACCTATACTACAGATGAAGCAAAGCAAAGATTTCAACTCATGGCTTTTTATGAATCAGATGAAAAAGTAACGTATAATCCTATTGCTAAGAGGTATCCATATTTATACGGACAAGATGTATGAATTGCTATTGATCAAAAATCAGGAAGACCAATTCAAGAAACAAAACTTTGAGTTGATGTTCTTCATACACTTGAACCATATGCTATTTATATGAATAATAAAAATGTGCTTCTTGGCGATAAACTAACTTTAAAAAATTATTTGGCAAATACAGAATTTTCTCAAGCAAAATCATGTTTAGAGATTAAACAAGCTGGATGGACTACAAATGGATATTATTATATTAATCCTCTTACTGGAAGTGCATATAATAAATTTTCTAAAACTATAAAAGTATATTGTGACTTAGAGAGTGATGGGGGAGGTTGGACGAGACTTTACTATAAAGATGGAAAAGAAACTTGTTTTAACGATAATAATATCTATAATTCAGTATTATTACAAAAACTTTTTACAAAAGATTTTGCAGTAAGTGATAATTTAGAAACTCTTCAAAGTGAATGAAGTTGGGTTTTAAAAAATGTTGATTTTTTATATGCAAATTTTAATTTTTCAAAAATGGCAAATGTTACCAATTGTAAAACACCAACTGGAACAGATTGGGATATGGAATATGGGCATATAGAAAGTAATAACTCTAATACTATATTACATATATCTTGAAAACTTTCTTCTTTGTGAACATGGGATAACATGTTTTATGGATGTAATGAATATAAAAATATAGGAGATGTACTTCGTTTTAGTATTTGAGGATTTGATAAACATACTTGATGGTTTATTCATGGGAATTGTAATAATTATTCTGAGAAAGATAATTCTATCACATCAAGGTGGGATTGGGATAATACAAGAGTTATTTGGGTAAGATAATTTATTTTTTAATCTTCACTTATGATATTTTCTAAGAAAAAGATTTCTATAATTATACCAGCATATAGAGAAGGAAAAAATATTTCTCTTATTTATGAAGCACTTAGAAAGATATTATCAAGTATTTCTACAAAATATATGTATGAAATTATTTTTGTGAATGATGGAAGTAAAGACACAACTTGGAATGAGATTTATACACTATCTCTCCAAGATAAAAAAGTAAAATGACTCAATCTCAGTAGAAATTTTTGACATCAACAAGCTTTAACAGCTTGATATATGGAAGCTTCGGGAGATATCATTATCTCTATGGATGCTGATATGCAAGATCCTCCGATTTTGATTTTGGAGATGCTAAAAAAATGGGAATCTGGATTTGAAGT
>JANJUN010000026.1 GCA_024710565.1 Candidatus Altimarinota bacterium
GTATGATACTATCATTATAGGAGATTGATTAGAAGATCCAAGTCATCTTGACTATCAAAATACAAAAGATATTTTACATGGAACTGGTGGTTCACTCTGGTATGCTCCAGAATGATTTTCAGGATATAATGGAATTTCCTATGGATATGTGAGTCTTATGAATAGTATCTGAACTATTCAAGATAAGATTGATAAATGGAAAAATTTATGAGTTGATGGTATATTTTTTGATGAAGCAGGATATGATTTTTTGATTGATGAATATACGTTTACTACTAAAACTGATGTAAGAACTCATCAAAATACAGCTACTGATTATGCTCATAGTAAGTGACTAAAAGTTATAATGAATTCTTGGGTTATTGATGATGTTTTTGGAACTAGTAATGGCGAAGCAGCAACTACTTTAGCATCTTGAGATGGTTATTTAATGGAAAGTTTTATTTATAATCCTCACGCGATAGAAACTGATTATTACGATTATGATAATCAATTAGGGAAATTACAAAAAGCAGTAGAATATAAAAATACTTTTTGAGTTAATATTCTTTGTGTTTGATTATTACCTAACTCATCATATATTACTCCTGAAAGAGTAGATACATTTTATGAAAAATCGAGTTGAGTTTGTGATTATATTCAAATAACCGAAGAGAGTTTTTGAGCAGCATCTCCACACGACTTAATTAACTATTTAAAAGATTATAAATAAAAATATTATATTTTTCTAAGTTTTATACTATTAAAATAAAATAATTTTTGACTTTTTAGATCTAAAAAAGATAATAATTTTAGTTTAAAATTATTATCTTTTTTTATGGACGAACTACAACTTTCAAAACATTACTTAGCTTTAAATATAAACGATTTTGTAGTTTTTGATATTGAAAAACTCGCTACTTTACTAGAATATCATTCTGATCTGTATTATAACAAAGAAAAACCTATTATTTCTGATTATGAATATGATCAGCTTTTCAAAAAACTTCAAATACTCGAAGAAAAATTTGATATAAAAGAAGGACAAACGCACAAAGTTTGAAGTAATATTTCTGCTTCTACTTTTGCAAAAGTAAAACATTCTCGTCCAATGATAAGCCTTGATAATACTTATAATGAAGAAGATTTAAGAGATTTTGATGAAAGAATAAAAAGAGTGTTATGACTTGATTTTTCAAATAATATTCCCTATGTAATTGAGTTTAAGTTTGACTGACTTTGAGTGGAACTCATTTATAAAAATTGAGAGCTCGTTCAAGCAATCACAAGATGAAATGGAATAGAGTGAGAAGATGTGACAGAGAATGTAAAAACGATTAAAAATATTCCTAAAACTATTTCTTATAAAGAACTTTTAGAAGTGAGATGAGAAGTAGTGATGCCAATTTCATCATTTGAAGAATTAAATGCAAATGCGCTCAAATCAGGTTGAAAAGTTTTTTCAAACCCAAGAAATGCAGCTTCTGGAAGTTTAAGGTTACTCGATGCTTCGGTTACTGCTGGAAGAAATTTAAAATTTTTTGCTTATGATTTAGCAAACTTTGAATAATTTAGAATAAAAGAAGAAAAAACAACTTATTTTGATGTTATAAAAGATTTAGAGAGTTTTTGATTTGAAATTTCTAGTTATTTTTTACAATGTGAAAATATTAAAAAAGTTATTTTCTCAATAGATAATTTTTGAGACATAAAAGAAAAACTGGATTTTGATATTGATGGACTGGTTATAAAAGTTGATAATGTTTTATTATGGCAAGATATTGGTTTTACAGCGCATCATCCAAAATATGCGATTGCTTATAAATTTCCAGCTGAAATATTAACTACAAAGATTGTATGAGTTGAACACCAAGTTGGAAGAACGGGAACTATTACACCAGTTGCGAATCTTGAGCCAATTTTTATAGGTTGAGTAATAGTAAAAAGAGCGACTCTTCATAATTATGATGAAATAAAAAATCTCTGAGTAATGGTTTGAGATAATATTTTTATCAAAAGAGCCTGAGAAGTTATCCCAAAAATAGTTTGAGTCATAAAAGAATCCAGAAACTGAAATGAAACAGAAATCCAAATCCCAGAAGTTTGTCCAAGCTGTGGAACTTGATTGCTTCGTGATAATGAAAAAGTAAGATTTTATTGTCCAAATCATCTCAATTGTCCTGAACAAATCAAACAAAAATTGATTCATTCAGTCTGAAAACAAGGTTTCAATATCGACTGACTTGGAAGCGAACAAGTAGATTTGTTTTTAGAAAAATGATTTATTTCAGATCTTTGAGATATATTTACATTAGAAAATAAAAAAGATTTGATTTTATCTCTGCCTGGGTATAAAGAAAAGTCTGTAAATAATTTGTTGAATGCTATTAAAAAAGCAAGATCGCAAAAAATAGTAAACTTTTTAGTAGCGCTTAATATTCCAGGAATTTGACCACAAAGTGCGAAAGAATTATCTCGTATCATCACTTCAAATGATGATGTACTTGAGTTTAATTTTTCTCTAGAATCTTTATCAAATTTACAAGATATTTGAGAAGAAACAGCAAAAAATATTTATAATTTTTTTACTTCTATTCAAAATAAAATTTTGATGAAAAAATTATTGGAACATATAAAAATTGAATACAGAGAAGAAATAGTTTGATGAAAATATGAATGAAAAAAAATGTGTATTACCGGAAGTTTTGAGGGATTTTCAAGAGATGAACTTATAGAAAAACTAGAAAAAATGTGATGAAGTTTTGTTTCTAGTGTTTCAAAAAATACTGATTTTTTACTCGCTTGAGAAAAAGCCGGAAGCAAGCTTGATAAAGCAAATTCGCTTTGAGTACAAGTAATAACTTTAGAGGAGTTTTTAAAGTAAAAAAACACTCCCCCAAGGGGAGTGTTTGTAGCTCAATCAATGAAAGGTTCTTCTTTTTTATGAAAAATCTCCCAAAGGGTATGAGTTGTAACCATGCAAGCAATAAAGAATATCACCCAATAAAGACTAGATA
>JANJUN010000054.1 GCA_024710565.1 Candidatus Altimarinota bacterium
AATCTAAATGATCTAAATCAATATTGGTAATGACTCAAATATAAGGTTTATACACTAAAAAGCTTCTTTTATATTCACAAGCTTCCAGTACAAAATATTCACTATCAGAAAAATACACATTTTTCCCATCAAATTCTTTGATTAAACTTCCTACCAAGGCATTTACATTTTTATGTGAATTTTTAAGTACGAGAGAAGTCATACTAGTTGTAGTTGATTTTCAGTGAGTTCATGCGATAGTTATAAGTTTTTTTTGATTCGCAATTTCTGCTAAAGCCTGAGGATAAGTGAGCGTTTTTATTCATAAATTTATAGCTTTTTGAAGCTCAACTTGAGTTTTTGGAATGGCTTCTGTATAAACTACTTTTTCAAAACTTTCATCAATTCTTTTTTCATCTTCTCAAATAATTATATTTATTCACTCTTTTTGTAATGTACTCGTTAGTTCACTTCCAGTTTTATCACTTCAAAAAACTTGATATCCATTTTCTCTGTAATACCTCGCTATTCAAGAAACTCAGATTCATCCGATTCATATTACATATATTTTTTTCATATTACAAATTTTTTAATAATAATTCATAAACTTCTAAAAAAGTTTCTTTTTGTAGTTTTTCTCATTCTTCTTCACTAAATTTTGATAATACCCAGTCTGCTAAATCCCATCTTTTATCTTGTCCAATCCCAATTTTTATTCTTTTAAAATCTTCTCAAATATTTGCTATAATACTTTTCACTCCATTTTGTCATCCTGCACTTCAAGATTCTCTAAATCTCACTTTTCAAGGCTCGAGAGAAATATCATCAAATATAACGATAATATCTTTTTTTTCAATTTTATAAAAACTCATTATTTTTAAAACGGCTTCTCCTGATAAATTCATAAAAGTTTGAGGTTTCACAAGAAGTGTTTTTTCTCAAGAAATATTCGTTTCTAAAATTTTAGCTTTAAATTTTGAAATTTCTTCAAATTCTCAAGAAATATTTAGTTTTTCTTGTAAAAAATCTAAAAATAAAAATCAAACATTATGACGAGTATTTTTATATTTTTCTCAGGGATTTCAAAGTCAGATGATAAGTTTCATTTTAAAAAATTATTTTATAAATTTATTATGTATTTCTTTTAATTTTGGATTGGTCACGTGAGTATAAATTTGAGTAGTTGAAATATTTGAGTGTCCAAGTAATTCTTGAATACTTCTTAAATCTGCTCAAGCTCACAGGAGAGTGGTAGCAAATGAATGACGAAGCGTATGAGCCGAAACTTTTTTTGTAATTCAGGCTTTTAGAGCTCTTTTTGAAATCATATCAGTCACCCAAATACGAGTGAGTCTTACTTTTTCATCATCTAAAATTTTTATATTTTCTTTACTGAAATTGTGTCTAATAAAAAGAGGTTTAAAATTATCTTGTCTTTTTGACACGTAATTTTTTATATGAGCAACTGCATCATCACTCAAAAAAACAATTCTTATTTTTCTTCACTTTCACCTTACAGAAAATTCTTTTTTTTCTAAATCTATATCGTTTTTATTGAGCCCAACAAGCTCAGAAATTCTCAGTCCTGTTGAATAAATCATTTTCATAATGGTGAGATCTCTCAAATCTTTTATATCATCTTTTGAAACACTTTCAAAAAGTCTTTGAAGTTCTGTATCACTCAGAAATTCTATTTTTCTTTCCTCATCTTTTATCAGATCCACTTTGGTAGGCGAAAGGGAAGCGATTTCTTGTTTTTCTAAATATTTTAAAAAAGCACGAATGGTTATCATATAAGCATTGGCTGTTTTTACAGAAATTGTTTTTTTAGAATTTTTATGCAAATATACTCGAAAATCATTTACTATTTTTAAAGTTAAATCCTCAACTTCTAAATCTTCTTTTTTTATGCTGATTAAATAATCTTCTAGTTTGAGAAGATGTCTTTTGTATTGTTCTTCGGTTTGAGGGGATTTATTTTTTATAAATCTGAGCCAATCAATAAACGAAATATGAGCATCTTTTAATAGCATATTTTTTTAGTAGTTAGAATATTTGCATTATATAGAAAATAAAAAAAATGAAAAACTTTTTGTTTTTCATTTTCTAAATACTCTTTTTTATTCACAAGAAGATTGTCCATTTTTATATGCAGAAATACATTTTTTCATCAGTTGATAATAAAAATCTCATTTTCCTCATTCTTGAGGTTCTATATCACGATTTGTA
Source organism: Candidatus Altimarinota bacterium (assembly GCA_024710565.1). Taxonomy (GTDB): domain Bacteria; phylum Patescibacteriota; class Gracilibacteria; order BD1-5; family UBA6164; genus UBA7396. Next base: position 2,209 of record JANJUN010000054.1, read on the forward strand.
TTTTCATCAAATGTGTCTGTATAGGCAGCTTTTGCTGGATTAAATATATCTTGCAATCTGATACTTGCCCATTCATTCCAAGAAGAGATTATAACGGTATCAATTCAAGGATTTGCAAATACAGAAGCAAATTGTGATTTAAATGTTAATCCATTATTTTTTCCAACTGCACTGTCTCTGGTCATATAATTCATTTGATATGCTGGAGATACTGAAATTTGTTCTCAATTATTTGGTCATTGACTACCAGTAGGATTCATAAATTGCCACTTGTTTCATACTCAATTTAATCCCCACATATCTCTTACCGTCATAACTCTATTTAATATTTCTATAGCATTACTATCTGTTTTATATCTTGCGGTATCGGTTGCATTTAAAATAAGAGGTTTTCATTTGTAGTGAAATTGTAGGTTTGGATATTTATTAAGTTCTTGTAATAAGATCTTATATACATCTCCATCTTCTACTATTGGTGCCCATATGGCTACTTTGGGAACATTTGGAAGAGTATTCCATACTTGTAATAATTTTTTTGTTGGTTCAATAATCATTTCATTCGTCCTATCACTTTTTGTGTCAGTAAAGGCATGATTAGTAGAATCAATTACTATATAATCAATTCCCGCATTTGTAAGCCGCTCAGCATGTTTTTTTAAAACTTTTTCTCATTCATTTCCAGTAAGACAATAGTGTCATAATTCTGGCTTTCCCCAGTGATAAAATGCTTGTGGCCATGCTGAATTATTGTATACTAAGTCATCTCAACGGGTATATTTTACTCACAATCAATTATTGCTTAACATAGGACAATGAAGAGTAGTATAGAGTATTCAAAAAGTTGTTTTTTGTCTTATATTTTCAGTAGTTTGAACTGTGGATCTTGTTGTAACAGTAGTATTTTTTTCTCAGATACGTATAGAAATGGGGGCAGATTTTTTTATTTGTCCATTATTATATTGGCATTCTAGTTCCAGTATATAATTTCAAATTGGAGGATTATTTACTGGAACTTCTCATCTATCTCCAGTAAGTTTTACATTATCAGTTTGACCATTGATAAAATATTTACAATATTCAACTTTTCCAGAGTTATTTGCACTCCAACTAAAAATAATATTTTCACCACTGTATAGATTGGTTTTATTCGCTGTGAGTGTTGGAGATAATAAACTACTTTCTACAGAATTGTTACTTCCTCATAGAGAGTTTACTATATTTTGTAATTGATCTAAAATAGAAGCATTTTTTGTATTATACAGAGAAATGCTTGTAGAAATACCTTTGAGCGATTTATCTAAAGTAGTTGCTCCATCACCACTATCAATAGAATAATTGATATTTGGATTATCTTTTACGGCGATTTCTAACGCTTGATGATAGGTATAATTACTATTTTGAAATATAGGATGTACGGGGTATTTTATTTTTGTTGCATATACAAAATCTAGGTATACCCAATCATTAGATGGGGCATTAAAGGCTCATACTGGAACGCTATTTGGGTTATAGATAACATTATTCCAATCGTATCAATTCGTAGATCTAAATGTTTTTCCTTCTTCAAAATTTCTTTCATTCGCTTGAGAAATATGTGATACACTATAAGGATATCCATCATCTCCTGCTTGGAATGAATAGTCTGGAAGAGATCAAAATGACCATAATATTGTATCGTAAGCAGATCTTCACCCTGCGCTACTTCCAGGACCAATACTCATAGTTACTCATACTCCTTTTGGAACAAAAACTTTTGTTTTTCAAATAGCATTATTGTCAGTAGAGGTTTGAATATATCTTATCATTAAATTTTCAACGCTTATCGAATTTGCTTTATCTTTATAAGAAAGAGTGATATCTACAAAGTTTTTATATTGTTGAGAATTTGAGAACTTTTTTTCGTATATTTTTTCATTATAAGTTGCAATCAATTGATTTTCATGAAGTCTCCATTCTAAATTAGTTGGAGGATTTTTTGCTAGTTCTAATATGCGTGTATACATTTTTTTTGTAGTCTCTTCAGAAAGCAGAGATATATAATCATTATTTATAGAGCTATTTGTAGAGGTATTATTACTACTTCCAGTTATAGAAGTATTTGTAGTTTCATTTTCATTTGTGTTTTCATTTGTATTTTCGCAGTTACCCGTAAGTTCACAAAAGAAAGAATCAACATCTTTATTTTTTACTAAATCTTTTTTGATATTTTCTACTCCATTTCCTAGATATCATACCATTTGTGATATGACACTATTTGATCTATACTTTTCTCAAAGTACTTTTAATTGT
>JANJUN010000076.1 GCA_024710565.1 Candidatus Altimarinota bacterium
AAAAGTCTATTCTTTTTTTATTATCTATTTTGTAATTTTTATTTTTTGTTTATAATAGGGAGGTTATTTTTAAATCCTGAAATATGTTTAAACTGATATCAAAATATGCTCCAACTGGAGACCAACCAAAAGCAATTCATAGCATTGTAAATTATATAAATAAATGAAATAAACATCAAACCCTTTGGTGAGTAACCGGAAGTGGAAAAACATTTGTGATGGCAAATATTATAGAAAAAATAAATAAACCGACTCTTATTATTGCTCATAATAAAACACTTGCGGCTCAACTTGCTTTAGAATTTAAAGAATTTTTCCCAGATAATGCGGTTCATTATTTTGTTTCGTATTATGATTATTATCAACCAGAAGCGTATGTAGGGAAAACGGATACTTATATAGAAAAAGAAGCAACCATCAATGAAGAAATTGATAGACTTCGTCATGCTGCAACACAAGATCTTATCTCAAGAAAAGATGTTATTATTGTCGCGTCAGTTTCTTGTATTTATGGTGTATGAGATATTAAGGCTTATGAAGATAGTATTTTTCAACTCAGAGTTGGAGAAGAGTATGCATTTGATGATTTGATGAAAAAACTCATTTTACTTCAGTATAAAAGAGCAGGAGAAGATTTTAAACCAGGGACATTTCAGGTAATGGGGGATTTGCTGGAAATATTTCCTTCGAGTCAAGAAACGGTATATAGTTTGGAATTTTGGGGAAATGAAATTGCTAGAATTACCAGAAGAAATTATCTTACCGGAGAAATTTATGAAGTATTGAATGAAATCGAAATCTTTCCTGCTAAACATACGGTAACTACCAAAGATACGATTAATAAAATTGTTCCGCAAATTCAGGAAGAATTAAAGCAAAGACTTGAGTTTTTTGAGCAAACAGGTGAGGTGGTAAAACACGAAAGACTCAAAACAAAAGTAGAATATGATATTGAAATGATGCAAGAAGTTGGATATGTAAATGGAATAGAAAATTATTCTCGCTACCTTGATGGAAGAAAGCCATGAGAACCTCCAGCGACATTGATAGATTACTTCGGAGATGATTTTTTGTGTTTTGTGGATGAATCTCATATGACGATTAGTCAAATTTGAGGAATGTATGCTTGAGATAGAGCGAGAAAAGAAAATCTCGTACAAGCATGATTTAGACTTCCATCAGCTTTAGATAATAGACCACTTAGATTTGAAGAATTTGAAGGAAAAATGAAAAATATGGTTCTTGTTTCAGCAACACCATGACCATATGATATAGAAAAATCGTCTTCTCATCCGCAACATTTTTTTGATTTCAATCCTATTATTGATGGAGATTGGAAGGAAAGTGATGATGATAGAATTGTACCTTTAGTTATTAGACCAACCGGACTTTTAGACCCTATTATAGAGCTCAGAAGTATGAATTTTATGGTGGATGATGTGATGAAAAATATTAAGGAAATCGTTGATGCGTGAGAAAAAATGCTTATTACAACTCTTACGAAAAGATCAAGTGAGGAATTGACAGATTATTTACTTGAAAATGGAGTAAAAGTAAAATATCTTCATTCAGAAATTGAGACTCTTGAAAGAATTGATATTTTAAAAGATTTAAGAACAGGAAAAATAGATCTTATCGTTTGAGTAAATTTACTCAGAGAGTGACTTGATCTTCCAGAAGTTACAAAAATTGCTATTCTTGATGCAGATAAACAAGGATTTTTAAGAAGTTCTTCAGCCTTAATACAGATCATTTGAAGAGCTGCTAGAAATGCAAAATGAAAAGTCTATATGTACAGTGAAGAATTAAAAAATACTCAATATAATCAGGAAAATTGAGTGAATAGTATTATCAATAAAAAAACATGAGAGATATATAATCAGGAGGAATATTTACTCGATGAAAATGGGAATAGGGTGCCACTTTTTAGATTTGATAAATGAAAATTTTTAACCAGTGAATGAATTTTTGTTTCCAATGCGATGAAAACCGCAATAAATCTCACTAATTATAGAAGAAAATTACAAAGAGAATATAATGAAAAACACTGAATTACTCCAACTACGGTATTTTCTCAAATAAAAGATATTGGTATAAAAACCAGTAAAAAAGATTATTCTCTTGTATCAGAAAAAGATCTTGAAAAAGAACTCAAAAAACTTGAATTTGAGATGGGAATAGCTGCAGCAAATATGGAGTATGAATTTGCAGCAGAACTTAGAGATCAGATTATTGAACTCAAAAGGGGGTTAAAAAAGTAGTTTGTAGTATAATTTTTTTCTATAATATAATTTAAAATGAATAAAAAAATATTTTCGTTGTTATATTTTCGAATTACTTTCCCTATTTTTATAGTGATCGTAATAATAGTATTTTTCTTATTTCAAGCTTATACTAAAACAAGATATATAAGTAATGAAGTATCTACAATATGACAAAATATATCTCCAATTGACTGACAACCGGCGCTTTATGCGTGAGAATATCAATGAAGAAAACTCTTAATAGCGGTCACTTCAGAGGATTGATTTCAGTGGAAAACGACAAATGATTTAACAGTAGATGCTTCAAATAGTACAGATGGAAGATTAAATACAGGAACATTTAATCCAAATCATCCAGCTTCTGAGTATTGTCAAAATTTGGATTGGGCATGATATAGTGATTGGTATCTTCCAGCTATGGACCCATTAACTATATGATCTGCTATAAATTGTTCTATTGTATCGTGAGAGTTACAGTTTTTATATTGTAATCATATATGAACAGGAACTCAATCTTTGCTTGGATTTGAACCAAACTTTTATTGGGCTTCTAATCAGCATGATACTGGAGTTGCTATGTCTTTATGGTTTCAGATGTGAGGAATATGAACCACATTTTCTCCAACGAATATTTGGAGTAGTGTTAAGGTTCGTTGTATTCGAGTCTTAGATTAGGTACACATTTATAGAAAGAGAGGAGTTTTTTATATCGTACATAAATTTTAATATTATTCGTTTATCTAAATAATGGGAATAATTTTTTTGACAATCAATATTAAAACTGTAAAATTATCAGCAGTAAAAATAAATAAAATTTAGGTCAAATTTTTTAAAAACTTTAGAATTGGTTCATTTATTTATAAAAATTATTTATGCAAAAATATAGTAATGAAAATATATTTTTTAAATGTACGTTTTATATTTTTCCTAATAAAAAAGCTTTTACTCTTGTAGAGCTTATTATTGTAATAACTATTTTAACTATTTTAGGGGTAATAGCTTTTGTTTCATTTCAAAATTATGCAAAAGATAGTAGAGACGGAAATAGAGTTGCTACAGTGAAACAAATTCAAAATGGATTGGAACTTTCTGTAGTTAAAATAGGAAAATATCCACCTCCTGATGAACTATATGGAACTGGAAAATTGGATGCAGAAATATTAAATTATGTATGATATGTATGAGATAATATATCAAATTTAGTAAAAATGAATACTACCCCTATTGATCCATCGACCCAAACAAAATATGTTTATTGAGTGAGTGCAAATTATGAAAAGTATCAAATTGCTACTACTTTAGAAAATCTACAAACTCAAATAATTATTCCTACAACATATGCGAACACATTAACGGCAAAATTGACTGGAAATTATAAATATCCACTTAGACTTTGAAATACTTTATATTCACTTCCGAGTTTGATATTTATATGAAATGAGATAGGAGATCCAGAAACTTTTACTTGATTTATCATAGATGGTGGGGAAAATATTCCCTATAAAATTAATTCTCAAATATTAGATAATACTCAAACTATTGGGAAACAACTTCAACAACTTACCAACACGAGTGCTCTATTAAGTTTTACATGAGTTGAAATTCCAAATATAGATACCGAAGCTTTTAAAAATCAGGAAATCCCACCAGAACTTCTTGTTTTATGAATTACTGATAAAAATATACTTTGAACCGCTATATTTTGAGATACCTATTTAACTAATAATAATATATCTACGAATTATACAACTTCTAGTTCAAGTACAAGTTCCAGCTCAAGTACGAGCTCTAGTTCGAGTTCTTCATCGAGTAGTTCTTCTACAGGAGGCGGAGAAGAGCCACCTGCATTATCTTGTTGAATTGATTTGTATGAGGTGAATGATACTTGTATATCAGTTTGAGTAGGATATTATTCTGAAAGTTGAATAAATACAAGAACTGCTTGTACGAATAAACCAGAAAATAATTCTGAGTATACTGGTATGTGAGATGGTATAAATAACTGTCCATTTGTTTGTAGTAATTGATATACTTGAGAGTCTTGTCAAACCCCACCACCAACAACTTACCCTATTACTACTTGTGTATCTCCAAATACTTCTAAAAATTGAACCACTCCAACTAAAGCTATGATTTTAGCAAATATAACTGAATATATTTGATGTAATATAGCGGGAGG